>JBQCCU010000182.1:0-10719 GCA_051961935.1 Amnibacterium sp.
CTTCCGGTCGGCCCGTCTCGGACGCCGCTCCACGGTGGTCTGCGGAGGGCTGTCGGTCACGAGCGAGCCCTTCCGGGAGCGGCGGACGGTCCCGCACCCGCGGGCCAGTGTACGTCGCGACCCTCCGCCCGCCCGCAGGCGGACCGGCGCGGCCGGGGGCGCGGGTCAGACCTCGCGCTTCTCCTTGATCTTCGCCTTCTTGCCGCGCAGCTCGCGCAGGTAGTAGAGCTAGGCGCGGCGCACGTCGCCCCTGGTGACGACCTCGATGTGGTCGATCACCGGCGAGTGCACCGGGAAGGTGCGCTCCACGCCGACCTGGAAGCTGACCTTGCGGACCGTGAAGGTCTCGCGCACGCCGGCGCCGGAGCGGCGGATCACGGCGCCCTGGAAGACCTGGATGCGGCTGCGATTGCCCTCGACGATGTTCACGTGCACGCGGACCGTGTCGCCGGGACGGAAGTCGGGGATGTCGGACCGGAGGCTCGCGGCGTCGACCGCGTCCAGAAGCTGGCTCATGACGGTTCTCCCTGGGCGCGCCGCCGGTCGGCCCTGATCGTGGCGCATCGGAGGCGCCGCTGAAGAAGGAGGCCGACGGCGAGAGGATGGTCCCCCTGCGGCAGGACCGGCCGCGGCACGATCGACCATTCTGCCACAGGTCGGCGGCCGGCCCGTCCACCGTCCCGCGCCGGGGGCGTCCCGGCCCCTCAGCGGTCGGACGGCTTCAGGACGACGTACTCGCCGGCGTCGATCGGCGTGCGGGCGGCCTGCGCCGTCTGGGGCGCGAGGCCGAAGGCGGCGAGCGTCTGCCGCATGCGGGTGCGGACGTCGGTGACCAGCTCCCAGCCGGCGAGCCAGTAGCCGCCGAGCACGGCGGCCACGGCGAGCACGCCGAACCAGGCGGTCGCGGGACCGAAGAAGCCGAACCCCACGAGCGCGAGGGTGAGGACCGCGAGGACCGCGGCGTCGGCGCCGCCGAGCATCCGGGTGCGCCGCACCGCGCCGCGCGCGGCGACGAGGACGGCGAGGCCCAGCAGGGCGACGATCGCGAGCGGGGCGAGCAGCGCGATGCCGAGGAACCCGCCGACGCCCGCGCCCCAGAGCGCGTAGCCGACGAGCAGCCACAGCGGCAGGACCGCCGCCGCGGCGAACTGCCAGACGAAGGCCGCCCGGCGCAGCGCCGGGAAGCGACCTGTCGAGGTGATCATGCCCGCGAGCGTAGATCCGGACGCGGAACGCGAGCGCCGGGTTCGCCCAGGGCGTGCTGAGGAGGCGCGCACGTCCGCCCGGCGGCCGCGGTCTAGGGTCGGGAGCCGTGATCGAGTTGCGTACCCCCGCCGAGGTCGAGGCGATGCGGCCCGCCGGACGGTTCGTCGCGAGCGTGCTCGAGCGGCTCGCCACCGAGGCGAAGGTCGGGACGAACCTGCTCGACCTCGACCGGATCGCGCACGACATGATCCGGGCGGCCGGCGCCGAGAGCTGCTACATCGACTACCACCCGTCCTTCGGGGCGATGCCGTTCGGCAAGGTGCTGTGCACGTCGGTGAACGACGCGGTGCTGCACGGGCTGCCGCACGACTACCGCCTGCAGGACGGCGACATGGTGAGCCTCGACTTCGCCGCGAGCGTCGACGGGTGGGTGGCCGACAGCGCCCTCACCGTCATCGTCGGCACGCCGAGGCCCGAGGACGAGCGGCTCATCGCGACCACGCAGGACGCGCTCGCGGCCGCGATCGCCGAGGCCCGGCCCGGCAACCGGCTGGGCGACATCTCCGGGACCATCGGCGAGGTCTGCCGCGCCGCCGGCTACCGCGTGAACCTCGAGTTCGGCGGTCACGGCGTCGGCCGCACCATGCACGGCGACCCGCACGTGCCGAACGACGGCCGCCGCAACCGGGGCCTGAAGCTCCGCCCCGGCCTCGTGCTCGCGATCGAGCCCTGGCTGCTCGAGACCACGGACCGGATCAGGACGGATCCGGACGGCTGGACGCTCCGCAGCGTCGACGGCTCCCGCGGCGCGCACAGCGAGCACACGATCGTCGTCACCGACGGCGCGCCGATCGTGCTCACCGCCCGCGGCTGACGGCGGCGCCTACTCCCCCGGCGGCCGCCAGCGGACGGCCGCGACGGCGAGGAGCAGCAGCGTGATGATGCCGGCCGCGTCGATGCACCATGCCGCAGCGGCGAGCTGACCGGCGGCGTCGTCCGGGCGGCCGCTCGACGCGATCGCGGTGGCCGCGAGGAAGAGGCTGCCACCCAGCGTCGCCAGGGCGACATCGAGCACCACCAGCGTGACGACGAACGGGTTGCGAGGGGCAGCGCGGTGGGCGGTCACGGCGGCAGGGAGCTGCTCGACGTCGGCGTCGGTCATGTCGCGACGGTAGCGGTTCGGGCGTGCAGGCGAGCGGATCATCCCGGGAACCAGGACGCGCCGCCCGTTGCTGATGGCTCGCTTCCGGCCGCTCAGCCGGTGACGGAGCAGCCGAAGTCGAGACACCTCGGCCACCTGGGAAGCGCCTGCCGAGGTGCTCCGGCGGGGGTCAGTCCTCGGGCGGGAGGAGGTCGGGCCGCATCCGGCGCGTGCGCTCGAGCGCCTGCGCGCGGCGCCACGCGTCCACCGCCCCGTGGTCGCCGGAGCGGAGCACCGCCGGCACCTCGAGGTCGCGCCACACCGCGGGCTTCGTGTACGACGGGTACTCGAGGAGGCCGTCCTCGTGGCTCTCCTCGTCGAGGCTCGCCGGGTTGCCGATCACCCCCGGCACGAGCCGTGCGGTCGCCTCGATCATGGCGAGGGCCGCGACCTCGCCGCCGTTCAGGACGAAGTCGCCGAGGCTCACCTCGAGCACCCGTGCGCGCGCCGCGGTGTGGTCGATCACGCGCTGGTCGATGCCCTCGTAGCGGCCGCAGCAGAAGACCAGATGCGGTTCGAGGGCGAACCGCCGGGCCGTCGCCTGGTCGAACCGGTGCCCGGCGGGCGTGAGGAACACGACGAGCGGATCGTCCGTGAGCAGGGTGTCGAGCGCCTCGCCCCAGGGCTCCGGCCGCATCACCATGCCCGCGCCCCCGCCGTACGGCGTGTCGTCGACGGTGCGGTGCCGGTCGTGCGTGAAGTCCCGCAGGTCGACCGGGCGCACCCCGAGCAGGCCGGTCTGCTGCGCCTTGCCGATCAGCGAGACGTCGAGCAGCCGCACCAGCTCCGGGAAGATGGTGACGACGTCGATCCGCACGGTCAGTCCTGGTCGGCCGCCGCGGAGTCCGGCTCGCGCGGCGTGTCGTCCTCGGCGGCCGGCTCCTCGAAAAGGCCCTCCGGCGGCGTGACGACGACGCGACGGTGCTCGACATCGACCTCGGGGACGAGGGCCCGCACGAACGGCACGAGCACCTCGCGGCCCTCCCCCGAGCCCGAGCCGGGGTCCTCGACCTTCACAACGAGGAGGTCCTGCGCGGGCAGGTGCTCGAGCCGGTCGATCACGCCGACGGTCACGCCGTCCCGCACGACGTCGAGGCCGATCAGCTGGTGGTCGTACCACGCGTCGGGCTCAGCGGCCTCCGCCGGGTCCTGGTCGATCCAGAGGATCGCCTTCACGAGGCTCTCCGCCGCCGTGCGGTCGGTGACGTCCTTGAAGAAGCCGACGGGATGCCCGTTGTACCAGCGGAGCTCGGCCAGCTCGATGCGCTTGCCGTGCCACGGCGAGGACTCGGGCACCTGGAGGGAGAACGACGCGCCCGGCGTGAACCGCCGGTCGGGATCGTCCGTGTACAGCTCGAGCTTCAGGCCGCCCTTGAGGCCGTGCGCCTTGGTGAGTCGCCCGACCCGCAGCTGCGTCTGCGCGGAGCGGGCCCGTGCCGCGGCCACCTACCTGTCGACGTCGACGACGTCGACCCGGACGGAGCGGCCGTCGGCGAGCGCACCGATGACGGTGCGCAGCGCCTTGGCGGTGCGGCCGGCCCGGCCGATGACCCGGCCGAGGTCGGCCGGGTCCACCCGCACCTCGAGCAGCTCGCCGCGCGGGGTCGACCGGGAGTCCACCCGGACCGCGTCCGGGTGGTAGACGATCCCCTTGACGAGGTGCAGCAGCGCGGATTCGAGCATCAGGAGTTGTCGACCTGCTCGGGCGTCTCGTGCGCGACCGTCGTGCCGGAGGCGAGCTCGTCGGCGCGCTCGGCGTCGGCCTCGGCGTCCGCGCGGGCGGCCTTCTCGGCGTCCTTCACCTCGGACTTCGGGCGGAGCACCGGGTTCTTTTTGGCGTCCGCCTGGAAGGCGACCTTCTCGGGGGCGCGCTCGACGCGGTTCTCGGCGGAGGCGTCGCCCTTGAAGCGGCCCCAGTCACCGGTCAGCTTGAGGATCGCCGCGACCTGCTCGGTCGGCTGCGCGCCGACGCCGAGCCAGTACTGCGCACGCTCGGAGTCGACCTCGATGACGGAGGGGTGCTCGGTCGGGTGGTACTTCCCGATCTCCTCGATCACGCGGCCGTCGCGCTTGGTGCGCGAGTCGGCGACGACGAAGCGGTAGTAGGGGGCTCGGATCTTGCCGAGCCGCTTCAGGCGGATCTTGACGGCCACTGTCTGGTGTTCCTCACATGCGAGACGATTTCGAAGGCATCCGGCGGTCCCGGGGGCGTGGGGCACACCCGGCGCGGAAGCAAGACGATCCGCCCGCGTGCCCGGAGAGAGGGTCGGGGCTCGCGGACCCGACGGGCTATTCTGCCAGATCCCGGCCGGTCCCGGCGACGAGGCGGGCGAGGCCGCGCGTCACGCCGACCGGCGGCACCCACTCGAGGTCGGTGCGGGTCGCCCGCTGGTCGAACCAGTGCGCCGTCGAGAGCTGCTCGGCGAGGAAGCGGGTCATCGGCGGCTCGTCCTCCCCCGGGCGCACCCGCCAGACCGCCTCCACGAGGGCGCCGGCGGCGCGGGCGAGCCGGGCCGGCACGTGGCGGCGGGGGGCGGGCACGCCGGCCGCGGCGCAGATCCCGGCGATCAGCTCGCCGATGGGCCGCGGCTCCCCCGAGGTGAGGACGTACGCCCGGCCGTGCACCCGGGGCAGCGCGTCGAGGGCGGCGAGGATGCCGGAGACGGCGTCGTCGAGGTAGCAGGTGTCGACGAGCGCGGCGCCGGAGCCGACGACCGGGAGCCGTCCGCGGCGGGCGCGCTCCTGGATGCGGGCGACGAGCTGTGGGTCGCCGGGACCCCACACGAGGTGCGGGCGGACCGCGAGCACCGCGAACCCGGGGCGGTCCGCCGCGAGCGCGAGCAGCTCGGCGGCGGCCTTGGTGCGGGCGTACTCCCCGCGGGCCCGCTCCGGCTCCGCCGGCCGTGCGGGGTCGCCCTGGATGGCCTCGCCGGTGTGCGCGACCGACGGGGAGGAGACGAGCACGAACCGGTCCACGCCGGCCGCGGCCGCGTCGTCGAGGAGCCCCCGGGTGCCCGCGACGTTCACCGCGGCGAACTCGGCCGCGTCGCCCGCGAGCGACACCTTCGCGGCGAGATGGACCACCGCCTCCGCGCCCTCGAGGGCCGCCCGGCGAGCCGAGGCGTCCGTCACGCTCCCGAGCACGTCGCGGGCACCCGCCACCCCGCTCGGCCGGCGTTGCAGGGTCCGGACGCCGTGCCCGGCGGCGACGAGGGCGCGGGCGACCGCGGCCCCGAGGTAGCCGCTCGCGCCGGTGACGAGCACCCGGCTCACGGCGCGCCGATCCGGCCGCCGGCCAGCACCCGGGTCGCCCACGCGGCGAGCCGCGCACGGTCGATCTTCGAGTTGTGGCGCACGTCGGTCGGCAGGGCCGGCGTGGCGAGCACCGCGGCCACCGGATGCGGGACGGCCGCCCTGACCGCCGCGGCCAGCGCGGCGGGGGCGAGCCCGGCGGGGTGCCCCTCGGCGACGACGACCAGCTGCTGGGTCCCCGAGGGGCCGACGCCCACGGCGGCGGCGCGGCCGACGCCGGCGGTCTCGGCGGCCCGCTCCACCGCGACCGGGGTGAGGACGCCGTCCGGCGCGGCGATCACGTGCGGCAGCCGGCCCTCGACGTGCAGCCGGCCGGATGCGTCGAAGCGGCCCACGTCCCCGGTGCGGTGCCGGCCGTCGGCCGTCCGCGCCGCCCGGTCGGTGCGCGCGAGCCGGTCGTAGCCGGCCAGCATGTGCGGCGCCCGCACCTCGATCTCGCCGAGCACGTCGGCATCCGTCGTCGGCTCGCCGGAGGGCCGACCGAGCGGGTCGAGCGGCCGCACGCGCACCTGAACGCCGGCCACGGGCCGGCCGACGCAGACGCCGGGGCCGTCGCCGGCGGCGCGGATCCCCTCGAGGTCGATGTCGGTCACGAGCAGGCACTCGGTCATGCCGTACGGGGTGTGGACGGCCGCGTTCGGCGCGATCGCCGCCGCGGCCTCGAGCAGCGGCGGCGGCAGCGGCGCACCGGCCGAGAGGAGCAGGCGGACCCCGTCGAACCGCCGCCCCGAGGCGGTCGCGACCACGTTCGCCATCGCGGCGGGCGACAGGAACACGGCGTCGGCGTCGACGGCCGCGATCGCCTCCGCGAGCGCCCCGGCCGTCAGCGTGGCGGGGCGGGTCACGTCCATGTCGGGCACGGCGGTGCGGCAGCCGAGCGCCGGCCCGAGCAGCGCGAACGGCGCGAAGCCGGCGACGAGCCCCGTCTCGGGGCCGACGCCGTACTGGGCGCGGAGGGCGTCCCGGACGGCGGCGAGCCGCCGATGCGTGTAGCGGACGCCCTTCGCCGGGCCGGTGGACCCGGAGGTGAAGAGCACGCCGGCCAGGTCGTCGGGTCCCGGCTCCGGCGGGAGCGCCCGGCCGTCGCCGAGGACGGCGAGCTCGCCGAGGGTGTGCCGCACCCCGAGGGCGCGGCGGACCGCCGACGGCAGCGCGGTGGTGCTGATGCGGACGCCGGGCCAACCGAGGGTCCGGGCGGCGGCGAGCGCCCGCGGGACGCCGATCACGAGATCCGGCCGGGCGCCCCGGACGGCGCGGGTGAGGCCGGGCAGCCCGAGCCCCGCGTCCGCCACCACGACGACCGCACCGATGCGGAGGCAGGCGTAGAGCACGGCGGTGAGGTCGGCGCCGGGCGGGACGAGCAGGGCGACGCGATCGCCGCGGCGGGTCCCGACGGCGGTGAGCCCCGCCGCGATCCGGCGGGTGCGGTCGGCGAGCGTGCGCCAGGAGACGCGCCGCCCCCGTCCGGGCTCCGCCAGCGCGAGCGCGGCGTCGCCGGCCCGGCGGTCGACCTCCGCCCAGAGCGGGACGAAGGACGCAGCCCCTCGCCCGGCGTCGTCCGTCCCGCCGTCCCGCGGCTCGTCGAGGGTCGGCAGCCAGTCGGCGACGGTGCCGGCGACGTCGACGTCCTCGGGCAGCAGGTGGCCGGCGCCCTCGAAGCGGTGCACCCGCGCCTGCGGCAGCCGCTCCTCGAGGTCCGCGAGGTAGCGCTCCTGGAACACGGGGTCGCGCGGGCCCCACAGCATCAGCGCGGTCACGTCGAGGCGGCGTACCCCCTCCACGATCCGGTCGAGCTCCGCGGCGCTGCCGTGCCGCTCGTCGACGGGGATGTCGCGGACGAAGCCCTCGATGCCGAGCCGCCGCTCCGCCGTGCGGTACGGCGCCCGGAACGCCCGCCGCACCGCCGTCTCGAGCGGCGGATGCGCGATGGCGAGCGTCGTGTCGAGGAAGGCGGTCGTGGTGGAGGTGCCGAGGGGCAGCACCGCCGGCGCGAGCGCGAGGCGCAGCGCCGCCGGGATCGGCTCGTCGCGGGACTGGTGCACGGCGGTGTTGGTGAGCGCGACACCGGCGAGCAGCGCGGGATGGTCCACCGCCCAGCCGAGGGAGACGACGCCGCCCCAGTCGTGGCCGAGCGTGACGACCGGCCCCTCGATCGCGAGCGCGTCGGTGAGCAGCCCCAGGTCGGCGACGCGTTCCGCGAGCGTGCGGAACCGGCCCGTGCGCTCGGACCAGCCCATCTCCAGCTGGTCGACGGCGAGCAGCCGCCAGGCCGGGCCCTCCCCCGCGGTCAGCCGCGCGGCGACCGAGCGCCAGAGGTAGCTCCACGTCGGGTTGCCGTGCACGGCGAGCACGGTGCCGACGACGGGGCGGCCCGCCGCCGCGAGCTGCGCGCCGGTGTCGAGCACGTGCCAGGTCCGCGTGGCGCCGTCGGCGGACGGCGCGGACACGAGCTGGGACCAGGCCGGGTCGAGACCCGGCAGGCCGGCCGGTGGCAGCGACGCGGGAGCGGCCGCGGTCACCAGGCCAGTTCGAGCATGGAGGTGTTGATGCCGCTGCCGACACCGCAGAGCAGCACCCGGTCGCCCTTGGCGAGCCGCTTCGCCTCCTCGGCGAGGGTGATCGGGATCGAGGCGGGCCCCACGTTGCCGAGCTTCGGGTAGGTGACCGGCACGCGGGAGCGGTCGATCTTCGCCGCCTTCACGAACGCGGCGGTGTGCACATCCGACACCTGATGCATGATGTAGCGGTCCATGTCGGACCAGTTCCAGTCGCGCTTCGCCTCGTTCCAGGCTGCGGTGACGAGCTCCATCCCCCGCTTCAGCAGGGCCTTCGCGTCGGTGAACATGCCGTCGACGCTGCCGACGCAGAGGTCGTTGAACTGCGTCGCCGCGCGGGTGATGCCGCCGATCAGCCGGTGGCCCTCGGGGTGCCGGTCCGCCCGGCCCAGCACGGCGGCCGCGGCGCCGGAGCCGAGCGTGAGGCTCGCGAACTCCGCCATGAACTGGTCCCGGCCCATGTGCTCGCCGTTGGTGAGCCGCTTGATGGTGTTGACCTGCACCTCGTCGGCGTCCTCACCGTCGATGATCATCGCGTAGTCGATCTGGCCCGCGTCGATCAGCTGGCCCGCGAGCGTCATGCCGTTCACGAAGCCGAGGCAGGCGTTCGCGATGTCGAAGTTGATCGCGGACGTCGGCAGGCCGAGGCCGTGGTGGAGCCGCACGGCGACGCTCGGCTCGAGGTGCGGACGGGTGACCGACGTGTTGATGAGCAGCCCGATCTGGTCGGCGCGGACGCCCGCGTCGGCGAGCGCCTGCTGGCCCGCCTGCACCGCCGCCGTGTCGAACGACAGGCCCGGGCCCCAGTTGCGCCGCTCGACGACGCCGGCCACCCGCTCGAGCAGGCCGACGGGGAGGCGGAGGCGCCGCAGGATCGGCTCGAGCTTCCGCTCGATCTCGATCGACGTCGTGACGATCGGTGCGATCACGCTCGCCACTGAGAGCAGGGCGACGTTGCGATGCGTCGACGTTGCGTTTCCGTTCAACGATGGGCTCCAGGTTCGCGTTTGGTCAGCGCAGAGGGCGCGCAACGCACACAGTATTTTGCCGTGCTCAACGGACGCTGCTCGTGCGATTCCGTGAATGCACGGGTCGGAGGCCGCTTCGCGCACCCGGTCGCCTCTGTCAGGATGACCGCATGCGGATCGACTTCGCGGCGTCGGAGCGGTCCACGCTCGGCCTGGAATGGGAGCTCGCGCTCGTCGACCGGGACACCGGCGACCTCGCGGGCGTCGCGCCCGAGGTGCTCGCCGCGGTCGAGCGCGACCACGAGGCCCTGCGCTCGCGGGTGACGAGCGAGCTGCTCACGAACACCGTCGAGGTGGTGTCCGGCGTGAACCGGACCGTCGCCGAGGGCGTCGCCGACCTCGCCCGCACCGTCGAGGCGGTCGAGGACGCGGCGGATGCGAGGGGCTTCGACCTCATGTGCTCCGGGACGCATCCGTTCGCGCGCTGGTCGGAGCAGCAGGTGACCGCGAAGGAGCGGTACGCGACCCTCATCGACCGCACGCAGTTCTGGGGGCGGCAGCTGCTGATCTGGGGCGTGCACATGCACGTCGGGATCGACCGGCCCGACAAGGCCCTGCCGATCCTCGACGCGCTCCTCACCTACTACCCGCACCTCCAGGCCCTCAGCGCGTCCAGCCCCTTCTACAACGGCGAGGCGACCGGCTACGCCTCCAGCCGGGCGATGCTGTTCCAGCAGCTGCCCACCGCGGGCCTGCCGCCGCGGCTGCAGCGCTGGTCGGAGTACGAGTCGCTCGTCGACGACCTCGTGCACGTCGGCGTCATCGACTCCTGGGACGAGATCCGCTGGGACATCCGCCCCTCACCGAAGTGGGGCACGGTCGAGACTCGGGCGTGCGACGGGCTGCCCACCACGCTCGAGGTCGGGGCGCTGTCGGCGCTCGTGCAGTGCCTGGTCGACGACTTCTCGGAGCGCCTCGACCGGGGCGAGGAGCTGCCGTCGATACAGCCGTGGTTCGTGCGGGATAACAAGTGGCGCGCCGCCCGCTACGGCATGGAGGCGATCGTCATCGTGAACGCGGCCGGCGACGAGCGGCTCGTGGAGGACGACACCCGCGACCTCGCCGCCCGGCTCGAGCCGGTGGCCGACCGGCTCGGCTGCCTGCAGGAGCTGCACGACCTCGAGCGGATCCTCGACACGGGCGCCTCCTACGAGCGGCAGGCGATCGCCGCGGCGAGGGCGGGCGGCGACCTGAAGGCCGTCGTCCGCTCGCTCGTCCGGGAGCTGCGCGAGGGCTTCCCCGGCTGACCCCTCAGCGCGGACTTGCCACTTCCCGACCTCATCCCTGCGGTTCGAGGTCGGAAAGTGGCAAGTGTGCGGTCAGGCGGGGAAGCCGTCGCGCAGCTCGCTCACCAGGGAGCGGACCACCGCCCGCAGGTCGCCGCCCGCCTTCGCGGCCGCCACCGCCTGGCGCTCGT
>JBQCCU010000183.1:0-2367 GCA_051961935.1 Amnibacterium sp.
CCAACCTCGTCGACTACGCGGCGACCTGCGCCTCGTTCACCTGGGATGCGGCACGGGCGACCCTCGACGGCCTCCCCGGCGGCGGTCTCAACATCGCGCACGAGGCCGTCGACCGGCACGCCGTCGGAGCGGCCGGCGAGAAGGACGCGCTGCGCTTCGTGCGCGCGGACGGCTCGGTGCAGCGCACGACGTACGCGCAGCTCCGCGAGGCGACGGACCGGTTCGCCGGCGTGCTCCGCGGCCTCGGCGTCGAGCGCGGCGAACGGGTCTTCTCGCTGCTCGGGCGCCGACCGGAGCTCTACGTCGCGGCCCTCGGCACGCTGAAGAACGCGAGCGTGTTCTGCCCGCTGTTCTCCGCCTTCGGGCCGGAGCCCATCCGCCAGCGGATGCACCTCGGCGGCGCCCGGGTCCTCGTGACGACGCGGGCGCTCTACACGCGGAAGGTGCTGCCGGTCCGCGACGCCCTGCCCGGGCTCGAGTACGTGCTGCTCGTCGACGACGGATCCGGTCCCGCTCCGGAGGGGACGCTCGACCTGCCCGCCCTGCTGCGCGACGCGCCCCCGCCCGCTCCGATCGCGCGCACCGAGGGCGAGGACATGGCCCTTCTGCACTTCACGAGCGGGACGACGGGGCTCCCGAAGGGCGCCGTGCACGTGCACGAGGCCGTCGTCGCCCACGCGGCGACCGGGCGGTTCGCCCTCGACCTGCATCCCGACGACGTCTACTGGTGCACGGCCGACCCGGGATGGGTGACCGGCATGTCCTACGGCGTCATCGCGCCGCTGGTGCACGGCGTCACCGCGGTGGTCGACGAGGAGGAGCTCGACGCCGACCGGTGGTACCGGATCCTCGAGCAGCAGCGGGTGACCGTCTGGTACACCGCACCGACCGCCCTCCGCATGCTGATGAAGGCCGGGAACGACCGGGCCGCCGGCCACGACCTGTCGGCCCTGCGGTTCGTCGCGAGCGTCGGGGAGCCGCTGAACCCCGAGGTGGTGCTGTGGGGGGTGGAGGCGCTCGGGCTGCCGATCCACGACAACTGGTGGCAGACCGAGACCGGCGGGATCATGGTCGCGAACTTCGTGGCCACCGACGTGCGGCCGGGCTCGATGGGCCGCCCCATCCCCGGCATCACCGCCACCATCGTGCGCCGCGACGACGAGGGCCGCGCCGTCGTGGAGCGCGGGGCGGCGGTGGAGGCCGGCCCCGACGAGGTCGGCGAGCTCGCGCTCCGGCCCGGCTGGCCGTCGATGTTCCGCGGCTACCTCGGCGACGAGGAGCGGTACCGCCGATGCTTCGTCGGCGGCTGGTACCTCACCGGCGACCTGGCGAGGCGGGACGCGGACGGCTGGTTCTGGTTCGTCGGCCGCGGCGACGACGTGATCAAGTCGTCCGGCCACCTCATCGGGCCCTTCGAGGTGGAGACCTCGCTGATGGAGCATCCGGCGGTGGCGGAGGCCGGGGCCATCGGCATCCCCGACCCGGTGGCGGGCGAGCTCGTCAAGGCGTTCGTGGAGCTGCGGCCCGGCTTCGAGCCGTCGGAGCGGCTGCGGCTCGAGATCATCGGCTTCGCCCGGAAGCGCCTCGGCCCGGCGGTCGCCCCGCGGGCCCTCGACTTCACGGACGCCCTGCCCCGCACGCGCAGCGGGAAGATCCTCCGGCGCCTGCTGAAGGCGCGGGAGCTGGGGCTGCCGGAGGGCGACACCTCGACGGTGGAGACGCCGCGATGACCCCCCAGGAGGCAGGGGCGCCCGCCGTCCCCGGCACCGAGGCGGAGACCGGCCAGCTGCTGCTGCGGCAGATGCTGCGCGTCCGCCTGCTCGAGGAGCAGTGCGTCCAGCTCTACAGCGCCGCGCGGATCCGCGGCTTCCTGCACGTCTACATCGGGGAGGAGGCCGTGGCGGCCGGGGTGATGTCGACCCTCGAGGCCGACGACGCCGTCGTGGCGACCTACCGCGAGCACGGGCACGCGCTGCTGAAGGGCGTCCCGGCCCGCGCGATCCTCGCCGAGATGTACGGCAACGCGGACGGGTGCTGCCGTGGCCGCGGCGGATCGATGCACCTGTTCGACCGGGAGACCCGCTTCTACGGCGGCAACGCGATCGTCGCGGGGGGCCTGCCGCTCGCGGTCGGCCTGGCCCTCGCCGACTCGCTGACCGGCCGGCACCGGGTCACGGCGTGCTTCTTCGGCGAGGGTGCGGTCGCCGAGGGCGAGTTCCACGAGGCGCTCAACCTCGCCGCCCTCTGGCAGCTGCCGGTGCTGTTCTGCTGCGAGAACAACCGCTACGCGATGGGCACCGCGCTCGAGCGCTCGGAGTCCGAGACCGACATCGCGCTCAAGGCGGCGGGGTACGAGATGCCGGCCTG
>JBQCCU010000184.1:0-8697 GCA_051961935.1 Amnibacterium sp.
CCGCACCTCATCACCCCCATCATCACGAACCCGAAGAAGGCGGCGGAGGCGCTGCAGTGGGTCGTGAAGGAGATGGACATGCGGTACGACGACCTGTCGTCGTTCGGCTTCCGGCACATCGACGACTTCAACCGGGCGGTGGCCGCCGGTGAGATCCGGCTCCCGCCCGACTCGAAGCGGAAGCTCGCCCCGTACCCGTACCTCCTCGTCGTCGTCGACGAGCTCGCCGACCTGATGATGGTCGCCCCGCGTGACGTCGAGGACTCGATCGTCCGCATCACGCAGCTCGCCCGCGCCGCCGGCATCCACCTCGTGCTCGCGACGCAGCGCCCCTCGGTCGACGTCGTCACGGGCCTCATCAAGGCGAACGTGCCGAGCCGGCTCGCGTTCGCGGTGAGCTCCTCGACCGACAGCCGCGTCATCCTCGACAAGGTCGGCGCCGAGAAGCTGCTCGGCCAGGGCGACGGGCTGTTCCTGCCCATGGGGTCGGCGAACCCGATGCGCATCCAGGGCGCCTGGGTGAACGAGTCGGAGATCGCGAAGGTCGTCGAGCACGTCAAGAACCAGGCGCGCCCCGACTACCGCGAGGACGTGTCCGAGCAGGCGCCGAAGAAGGAGATCGACGGCGACATCGGCGACGACATGGAGCTGCTGCTCGCCGCCGCCGAGCTCGTGATCACCACCCAGTTCGGTTCGACCTCCATGCTGCAGCGCAAGCTGCGCGTCGGGTTCGCGAAGGCGGGGCGCCTCATGGACCTCATGGAGTCCAGGGAGATCGTCGGGCCCTCGGAGGGCTCGAAGGCCCGCGACGTGCTCGTCGCCCCCGACGGGCTGCAGGAGGCCCTCACGAAGATCCGCGGCATGCCGGCCAACGGCGCCGCGGGCGGTGGGGGACCGGTGGCCCTCGACTACTTCGACGAGCCCTCCGGCGAGGACTCCGAGGACGCCTGGAGCCTCACCGGGCGGGACTGACCCGCGGCCACGCGCTCCACCTCGTCGGCGGCGCGGCGACGGCCCTCCGCCGCCACGAGGTCGGCGGAGAGCCGCCGCGCAGCCGCCCCGAACGACGGCTCCTCGAGGAGCCGGGCCAGCGCGGCGCGGATGCGGTCCCGCGACGCCGTCCTGGGCAGCACGAGGCCGGCGCCCGCGGCGGCGACCGCGCGCGCGATCCGCGGCTGGTCCATCATCGGGTGCATCGGCAGGAAGAGCATCGGCACACCGTGCGCGAGCGCCCGAACCGTCGTCGCGTGGCCGCCGTGCGAGACCACGACGGAGGCCTCCGGCAGGAGCGCGCGGTGGTCGACGAGCGGCGTGAGCCGGGTGTTCGCGCCGACGCGCAGGCCGGCCGGATCGACGGATCGGCCGGTGCCGGCGTGGGCGTCGACGGGCAGCGTCGCCACCGCGTCGAGGAGCCGCTGTAGCGCCTCCCGCTGACCCGGGAACGCCACGGTGCTGAGCGCGGCGAGGACGACGGGCCGCTGCGGGTGCACGGCAGGGGCCGGGCGCTCCTCGAGCACCGGGCCCACGACCGCCGCGTTCGGCGGCAGCGGTGCGTTGCGGCCGAGGCGGTCGGAGCTCGCCACGAGGACGCGTGCGGCCGAGCCCAGGGTGCGCAGCGGATCGACGCCCCGCATCCTCAGCAGCGCGCCGATGGGGCCGCCGAGCCATCCCCGCACGCCCTCCCAGGTGGAGTGCGCCACCGCGACAGCGGGGATCCCGGCCGCCACGAGCTCGGCGAGCGCGCCGACGAGCAGCACGTCCACGAGCACCACGTCCGCGCCGACCCGGCGGGCGAGCGCGACCGCGTCCCGGCCCCGTGTGCGGTCCGCCCAGAAGGCGGGGATCTCCCGCAGGGTCGCGATCGTCGTCCGGTTCCTGGCGGCGTCGTAGGCGACGCCGTCCGCGCGCTCGAACGCGAACCCGGACGCCTCGGCCTGCGCGCGCACCAGCTCCTCCGTGTGCGCGACGACCGTCCAGCCGCGCTCGGCCAGCTCGGCGCCGATGCCGAGCATCGGCGGCAGGTTCCCGCCCAGGCCGACGGTCACGATCACTGCGGTGCTCATGGTTCCGATCCCTCCTCCGGTACCGCGGGGCGCGGCGCCGCTCGTCCGACGAGTGCGTCGGTCATCGCGCGCATGCGGGCGCGCACCGTGTGCAGCGGCAGGCCTCGGTCGACGCGCAGGAGCTTCCAGGCGTAGACGTCGGTGGCGACGACGAGCAGGTCGAGCAGCGCCTCCCGGCGGTCGCCGGTCGCCGGGAGGCGATCGTCGAACACCGCGGCGACCCAGTCGCGGTGCACGCGCTTCCCGTTCCCGGTGATGCGAGCGACGCGTTCGTCGGCCGCCTCCCGCGCCAGCATCGCGAGCACGAATTCGCCCCGCGCCTCGTAGTGGCCGAGCAGGGTCGAGAGCGCGTCGTCCACATCGCGGGACGGCGGCCGGCGCTCGGCGACGATCTCCTCGGCGGCCGCGACGAACGCCGCGTCGAGCAGCCCCTCGCGGGTCGAGAAGTGCCGGAGGACCGTCTGCACGCTGACCTGCGCACGGCTCGCGACGGCGTCGAGCGTCGGATCGAAGTCGAGCCGCTCGTAGGCGAGGTCCCGTACCGCCGCGAGGATGCGCCGGCGGGTCGCCGCGACGGCCTCGCCGCGGGCGGTCATCCGGTAGGACCTGGTGCTGCTCTGCACGGCACCGGTGTACGCCTGCGTGGTTTTCGTGTCAATAGCCATTCACACGAATTCGACGGCGTCCGCGGGGCTACCCTTGCCATCGACGCCCGCCACCGACGGCGTGGCGCGAGGGGGTCCGGTGAGCGACGGTCCAGGGGTGCGCACCGGCTACCGGGCGCGGGGTCGGATGATCTCCGCCGGCCCGGGACCGGCGAGCACCTGGAACGCGGCCAACCTCATCACGATCGGCCGGATCCTCCTCGTGCCGGTGTTCGTCTGGCTGCTCGCCCTCGACGGCCACGCGGGCGGCCTGCTGCGCTGGGGCGCGACCCTCCTGTTCGTCGCCGCGATCGCCACGGACAGCGTCGACGGCCGTCTCGCCCGGGGACGCGACCTCGTGACCGACCTGGGCAAGATCCTCGACCCGATCGCCGACAAGGCCCTCACCGGTGCCGCGCTCGTGGCGCTGTCCGTCCTCGGCGAGCTGCCCTGGTGGGTGACCGTGCCGATCCTCGTGCGCGAGATCGGGATCACCGTGTACCGCTTCGTGGTGCTGTCGAAGCGCGTCATCCCCGCCTCGAAGGGCGGCAAGCTGAAGACGGTGCTGCAGTCCGTCGCCATCTCGCTCGCCCTCGCGCCCCTCGTCCGGCTGCTCGGCGGATGGGCGGTCGCCCTCGACGTGCTGACCATGTCCGCCGCGTTCGTGGTGACGATCGTGACCGGGGTGCAGTACCTGATCGACGACCGCCGGCTCAACGCGCGATGAGCGCGGCCGACGTCCTCGCGCTGCTGAAGGAGTCGGGGCGCAGCCTCGCCGTCGCCGAGTCGCTGACCGGCGGCCTGCTCACCGACGCCTTCGTGCAGGTGCCCGGCGCATCCGCCGTGCTGCTCGGCGGCGTCGTCAGCTACGCGACCGAGCTGAAGCACGAGCTGCTCGGCGTCGACGCCGCGCTGCTCGAGGCCGAGGGGCCGGTGCACCCGGAGGTCGCCAGGCAGATGGCCGACGGCGTGCGGCGCGTCCTCGCGGTCGGTGGCCGCATCGCCGACGTGGGCGTGGCGACGACCGGCGTCGCCGGACCCGACCCCCAGGGCGGCCGGCCGCCGGGCACCGTGTACGTCGCGGTCGCGATCGGCTCCCGGCGGATCGCCGCCGCCGGACGGTTCGCGGGTGACCGCGCCGCCGTTCGCGCCGCCGCGGTCGCGTTCGCCGTCGAGACCCTCAGCGCGCAGCTCCGCGCGGAATAGTGCACGTTTCGATCCCGTTACGTCTGGCAGGTCCACGGCGGAGTGTCGGTTGCGAGGCTTACCGTTGACCAGGTTCGACACGGGGTACAGTGGCCGTCCCGTCGACGGGTGCACCCCGATCGGCGTGATGAGGCACCGGGACTTCAGAAGGAGGGGGAGATGGTTCTCGTTCGGCAAGAACTCGGCGACGTGCTGCGGGACTTCCGGCTGCAGAAGGGTCGCACCCTCCGTCAGGTCGCGAGCAAGGCGTCCGTCGCGCTCGGCTACCTCTCCGAGGTGGAGCGCGGCCAGAAGGAGGCCTCCTCCGAGATCCTCGCCTCCGTGGCCGATGCGCTCGACACGCCCGTCTCCGTGATCATGCGCGAGGTCGGCGACCGCCTCGCGGTCCTCGAGGGCATCGAGGTGCCCGACGCGCTGCCCGCCGACTTCGGCGAGCGCTTCGCGAACCGCCCGGCCGGCGACCGTCGTCCCGACCTGGTGGCCCACTGACCGTTCCGCGGCTCCCGCGATGAAGGTCAGCGAGTTCCGTCGCGCCGTCGACGACGAGTTCGGCGAGGCGCAGGGGCGGGTGCTCGTCACGCAGCTCGTGATCGACGCGCTCGGCGGCCGCACCGCCGCCGGCGCCCTCGACGCGGGCGTGCCCGCCGCCGACGTCTGGGCCGCGCTCTGCCGCGCGAACGACGTCCCGCCTGAGCGCTGGCACGGCCGCGGCCGCGAGGTCGCGCGCGGGCGGCGGGAGGGGTCGTCCCGGTGCGTGGGGCCGATCCGGCCCGCGCGACGCGCCGACGGTCGGAACGGGTGCGGCCGTGCCGCGGCAGACCCGGTCGGCGGGAGCCGTTCGAACTTCGCTCCTCGACACGCGGGCGGAACCTCGAAGACCCGTTCGAAGCGGCGTAGCCTCCTCCACAGGCGCCACGAGGGGATCCGTTCTCCACCGCGCGCCGGGCGGCGCCGAAGCGCTGTCGGAGGCCGCACCTATCGTCGGTCCCGACCGGCGGACGCACCGCCAGCCCTGTCGCCCCGAACGGGAACGACAGCCGATGGGCAGCCGAGGGCGCTGGAGCGCCACGAACCGAGGAGACCTCAATGCCATCCACCACCGACCGCGAGAAGGCCCTCGAGACCGCCCTCGCCCAGATCGACCGCCAGTTCGGCAAGGGCTCGGTCATGCGTCTCGGCAGCGACGAGCGCGCGCCCGTCGAGGTGATCCCGACCGGGTCCATCGCGCTCGACGTCGCGCTCGGCGTCGGCGGCCTGCCCCGCGGCCGCATCGTCGAGATCTACGGTCCGGAGTCGTCCGGCAAGACCACGCTCACGCTCCACGCGATCGCCAACGCCCAGCGCGCCGGCGGCATCGCCGCGTTCATCGACGCGGAGCACGCCCTCGACCCCGAGTACGCGAAGAAGCTCGGCGTCGACATCGACGCGATGCTCGTCTCCCAGCCCGACACGGGCGAGCAGGCGCTCGAGATCGCCGACATGCTGATCCGCTCCGGCTCGATCGACCTCATCGTCATCGACTCGGTCGCGGCGCTCGTGCCCCGCGCCGAGATCGAGGGCGAGATGGGCGACAGCCACGTCGGCCTCCAGGCGCGACTCATGTCCCAGGCCCTCCGCAAGCTCACCGGTGGCCTGAACCAGACGAAGACGACGGCGATCTTCATCAACCAGCTCCGCGAGAAGATCGGCGTGTTCTTCGGCAGCCCGGAGACCACCGCCGGCGGCAAGGCGCTCAAGTTCTACGCCTCGGTGCGGCTGGACATCCGTCGCATCGAGACGCTGAAGGACGGAGCCGAGGCCGTCGGCAACCGCACCCGCGTCAAGGTCGTGAAGAACAAGATGGCCCCGCCGTTCAAGCAGGCCGAGTTCGACATCCTCTACGGCGTCGGCATCTCCCGCGAGGGCAGCCTCATCGACTTCGGGGTGGAGCACGGCATCGTGAAGAAGTCGGGCGCCTGGTACACCTACGACGGCGACCAGCTCGGCCAGGGCAAGGAGAAGGCCCGCGACTTCCTCCTGAACAACAAGGACGTCGCGAACGAGATCGAGCGCAAGATCCTCGACAAGCTCGGGATCGGCGCGAAGGGGCAGCAGCCCGCGCAGGCCGCGCCCGTCGAGCCGATCGAGACCAAGCTGCAGGCGCGCCGCGTCGGCGCCTAGCCGATGGGCGTCCTGCGCTACTTCCCGGGCAGCGAGCCGCCCGAGCAGCGCACCTCGCCGGAGCCGGAGCGATCCGGCCCCGGCGAGGGCGGCGGCGCGGCCGAGCCGGACCACGAGGCGGTCTGGGCCGTGCCGGTGCTCGGGCCGGACGGGTCCTCCGCGCCCGAGCGGGAGCAGCCGAGGGCGTCGCGACGGGCGGAGAACGTCAGCCTCGCCGCGCTGACCCGCCACGACGCCTCGGAGGCGGAGCTGCGCACCCGGCTGGCCTCGAAGGGCCTCGACGAGGAGACGGTCGAGGCGGAGCTCGAACGGCTGAAGGCCGCCGGGCTCGTCGACGACGCCGCGCTGGCCGACCGGCTGGTCCGGTCGCTGCGGGAGCGCAAGGGCCTCGGCGACGGCGCCCTCCGCCCCGCGCTGAAGGCCCGCCACCTGCCGCAGTCCGTGATCGACGCCGCCATCGCCGCCAACGCGGAGGACGACGAGGTGGTCGAGGAGCGCCTGCAGGACGTGGCCGACGACCGCGCGAGGCGACTCGCCTCGCTGCCCGACGACGTCGCGGAGCGCCGGCTGACCGCGTACCTGCTGCGCCGCGGATACGGCGGCTCCAGCGTCCGCGCCGCGGTGAAGGACGCGCTGGAGCGCGCGCGCCGCGACTGAGGCGCCGGGCGCTTCCTACACTGCTGGCATGACCCTCACCGCGCCGCCGCGTACCTACGAGGTGCGGACGTACGGCTGCCAGATGAACGTGCACGACTCGGAGCGTCTCGCCGGGTCCCTCGAGTCCGCCGGGTACGTCGCGGCGGCCGCGGGTGAGCAGGCGGACGTCGTCGTCCTCAACACCTGCGCGGTGCGCGAGAACGCGGACAACCGCCTGTACGGGAATCTGGGTCACCTCGCCGCCGTGAAGCGTGAGCACGCGGGCATGCAGATCGCCGTCGGCGGCTGCCTCGCGCAGAAGGACAGGTCCACGATCCTCGAGCGCGCACCGTGGGTCGATGTGGTCTTCGGCACCCACAACATGGGATCGCTGCCCGGGCTCCTCGACCGGGCACGGCACAACGGCGAGGCCGAGGTCGAGATCCTCGAGGCGCTGGAGGTGTTCCCCTCCACGCTGCCCACCAAGCGCGAGTCGACCTACAGCGGCTGGGTCTCCATCTCGGTCGGCTGCAACAACACCTGCACGTTCTGCATCGTCCCGTCGCTGCGCGGCAAGGAGCAGGACCGCCGTCCGGGCGACGTGCTCGCCGAGATCCAGGCCCTCGTCGCCGACGGGGCGATCGAGGTCACGCTCCTCGGCCAGAACGTCAACTCCTACGGGGTGCAGTTCGGCGACCGGCAGGCGTTCGGCAAGCTGCTCCGCGCGACCGCCGGGATCGACGGCCTCCGCCGCGTCCGCTTCACGAGCCCCCATCCGGCGGCCTTCACGCCCGACGTGATCGACGCCATGGCGGAGACGCCGATCGTCATGCCGCAGCTACACATGCCGCTGCAGTCCGGCTCCGACCGCATCCTGAAGGCGATGCGCCGCTCCTACCGGGCCGAGCGCTACCTGCGGCTGCTCGACGCGGTGCGGGACCGCATCCCGCACGCCGCGATCACCACCGATCTCATCGTCGGCTTCCCGGGGGAGACGGAGGAGGACTTCCAGGCGACGCTCGACGTCGTCGAGGGGTCCCCCATAACGGCCGCCATAACCATACAGTACAACAAACCGCCGGGCACGCCCGCCGCGACGATGCCCGACCAGGTGCCGAAGGAGGTCGTGCAGGAGCGGTACGAGCGACTGCTCGCGCTGCAGGAGCGCATCTCCGAGGAGGGCAACCGAGCCCTGATCGGCACCGAGGTCGAGGTGCTGGTCGGCACCGGGGAGGGCCGCAAGGACGCCTCGACGCACCGGCTCTCGGGCCGCGCCGCCGACAACCGCCTCGTGCACGTCGGCCTGCCCGACGGCGCTCCTGCGCTCCGCCCGGGCGACCGCGTGACCGCGCGGGTGACCGCAGCCGCGCCCGCGTACCTGATCGCCGACCTGCCCGCCGGCGAGCCGGTGCGGATCGAGCGCACGCGCGCGGGCGACGCGTGGGACGCGCGGGAGGCGGCCTCCTGCGCCGGGCACACGGCGCCGGCCGGCCGGGGCGTCTCGCTCGGGCTGCCGAGCCTGCGCCGACCATGACCCGGTGCTGATCCTGCCCACCGGCGCCACGGGCACCGGGCTGTGCTAGTCCTCATCGCCGGTGCCACGGGCACCGGCAAGACCGCGCTGTCCCTCGACGTCGCCGAGGCGCTCGCCGCCGCGGGACGCACCGCGGAGGTGGTGAACGCCGACGCCATGCAGCTCTACCGCGGCATGGACATCGGCACGGCGAAGCTGCCGCCGGCCGAGCGCCGCGGCATCCCGCACCACTGCTTCGACCTCTGGGACGTCACCGAGACCGCGTCCGTCGCCGTCTACCGGGACGCCGCCCGCGGCGCCATCCGCGACATCGAGGCGCGCGGGGCCGTCCCGCTGCTCGTGGGCGGCTCCGGGCTCTACGTCGAGGCGGTGCTGAAGGAGCTCGACTTCCCGGCGACCGACCCCGAGCTGCGGGCCGACCTCGAGCAGCAGGCCGACCAGCTGGGCCCCGACG
>JBQCCU010000185.1:0-3709 GCA_051961935.1 Amnibacterium sp.
CTGGCCGCTCGCCCAGCCGTTCCGGATGATCGCCCACAACGGCGAGATCAACACCGTGCAGGGCAACCGCAACTGGATGCGGGCCCGCCAGTCGCAGCTCGCGAGCGAGGTGCTCGGCGACCTCGGGCCGCTGCTGCCGATCGTCACGCCCGGTGCGTCCGACTCCGCCTCGTTCGACGAGGTCGTGGAGCTGCTCACCCTCGCGGGCCGCAGCCTGCCGCACGCGATCATGATGATGGTCCCCGAGGCGTGGGAGAACCAGCCCGACCTCGACCCGGGCCTCCGCGCCTTCTACGAGTACCACTCGGGGATCATGGAGCCGTGGGACGGCCCCGCCGCGATCGTCTTCACGGACGGCTCGCTGGTCGGCGCGACCCTCGACCGCAACGGCCTCCGGCCGGGCCGCTGGGTCGTCACGACCGACGGCCTCGTCGTGCTCGCCTCGGAGATCGGTGTGCTCGACCTGCCGCCCGAGCGGGTGGAGGCGAAGGGCCGGCTCGCCCCGGGGAAGATGTTCCTCGTCGACACCGAGGCCGGCCGCCTGCTCGCCGACGAGGAGATCAAGGCGAGCCTCGCCGCCTCCCAGCCGTGGGGCGAGTACCTCGACGCCGCCCGGATCAACCTCGCCGACCTGCCCGACCGCGAGCACGTCGTGCACACGCCCGCGTCGGTCGTGCGGCGGCAGCGCACCTTCGGCTACACGGAGGAGGAGATCCGCATCCTGCTCGGCCCGATGGGCGCGACGGGGGCGGAGCCGCTCGGCGCCATGGGCTCCGACACCCCGATCGCGGTGCTCTCGACCCGGCCGCGGCTGCTCTTCGACTACTTCACGCAGCAGTTCGCGCAGGTGACGAACCCGCCGCTCGACTCCATCCGCGAGGAGGTCGTCACGTCGCTGCGGCTCGGGCTCGGGCCGGAGCGGAACCTGCTGTCCGCGACCCCGCGCCACGCCAGGCAGGTCGTCCTCGACTTCCCGGTCATCGACAACGACGAGCTCGCGAAGCTCATCCACATCGACCCGCACCCCGGCAGCGTCACCACCACCGTCGTGCGCGGCCTGTACCGGGTGGAGGACGGCGAGCGGGCGCTCGAGGAGCGGATCACCGCGATGCGGCAGGAGGTCGACGAGGCGATCGCCCGCGGCGCGGAGTTCATCGTGCTGTCCGACCGCGACTCGAACCGCGAGCTCGCCCCGGTGCCGAGCCTGCTCATGCTCTCGGCGATCCACCACCACCTCATCCGGAACCAGAACCGGATGAAGGTGGGCCTGATCGTCGAGGCGGGCGACGTGCGCGAGGTGCACCACGTCGCGCTGCTGATCGGCTACGGCGCCTCGGCCGTGAACCCGTACCTCGCGATGGAGACCGTCGAGCAGCTCGTCCGCAGCGGCAAGCTCGCCGGCGTGACGCCCGAGAAGGCGGTGCGGAACCTGATCAAGGCGCTCGGCAAGGGCGTGCTGAAGATCATGTCGAAGATGGGCATCTCGACCGTGTCGTCCTACGCCGCCGCGCAGGCGTTCGAGGCGGTCGGCCTGTCGCAGGCGTTCGTCGACGACTACTTCACCGGCACCACCAGCAAGCTCGGCGGCGTCGGCATCGACGTGATCGCCGCGGAGAGCGCCGCGCGCCACGCGGCCGCGTTCCCCGACGAGGCGGCCCCCGGCGTCCACATGCGCCTCACCACCGGCGGCGAGTACCAGTGGCGCCGCGGCGGGCCGCCGCACCTCTTCAACCCGGAGACGGTGTTCCGGCTGCAGCACTCCACGCGGGCGCGCCGGTACGACGTGTTCAAGGAGTACACGACGCTCGTCGACGACCAGTCGCGCGAGCTGATGACCCTGCGCGGGCTCTTCCGCTTCGCGCCGACGCACCGCCATCCGGTGCCGCTCGACGAGGTCGAGCCGATCCAGTCGATCGTCGCCCGCTTCAACACCGGCGCGATGTCGTACGGCTCCATCTCCAAGGAGGCGCACGAGACGCTCGCGATCGCGATGAACCGGCTCGGCGCCCGCTCGAACACGGGCGAGGGCGGCGAGGACGTCGACCGCCTGCTCGACCCGGAGCGCCGCAGCCGCATCAAGCAGGTCGCGTCCGGCCGGTTCGGGGTCACGAGCATGTACCTGAGCCACGCGGACGACATCCAGATCAAGATGGCGCAGGGCGCGAAGCCCGGCGAGGGCGGCCAGCTGCCCCCCGCGAAGATGTACCCCTGGATCGCCCGCACCCGGCACTCGACCGCGGGCGTCGGCCTCATCTCGCCGCCGCCGCACCACGACATCTACTCGATCGAGGACCTGAAGCAGCTGATCTTCGATCTGAAGCGCGCGAACCCCGCCGCCCGGGTCCACGTCAAGCTCGTGAGCCAGTCCGGGATCGGGGCGGTCGCGGCCGGCGTGACGAAGGCGAAGGCGGACGTCGTGCTCGTCTCCGGGCACGACGGTGGCACGGGCGCGAGCCCGCTGAACTCGCTGAAGCACGCGGGCACGCCGTGGGAGCTCGGCCTCGCCGAGACCCAGCAGACCCTCATGCTGAACGGGCTGCGCGACCGGGTCACGGTGCAGGTCGACGGGCAGATGAAGTCCGGCCGCGACGTCGTCGTCGCCGCGCTGCTCGGCGCGGAGGAGTACGGCTTCGCCACCGCCCCGCTCGTCGTCTCCGGCTGCGTGATGATGCGGGTCTGCCACCTCGACACCTGCCCGGTCGGCGTCGCGACGCAGAACCCGGAGCTCCGGGCCCGGTTCTCCGGGAAGCCCGAGTTCGTCGTGAACTTCTTCGAGTTCATAGCGCAGGAGGTGCGGGAGCTGCTCGCCCAGCTCGGCTACCGGACGCTCGACGAGATCATCGGGCGGCGCGAGCTGCTCGACGTGAACGGCGCGATCGACCACTGGAAGGCGGACGGCCTCGACCTCACGCCGATCCTCGTCGGCCCGACCTTCCCCGACGACGAGCCGCGGGTCCGCCGCGTCGGGCAGGACCACGAGCTCGACGAGCACTTCGACAACCGGCTGCTGCACAAGGCCGCGGACGTGCTCGAGCACGGCGGCCGGATCGAGCTCGACCTCGAGGTGCGGAACACCGAGCGGGCCGTCGGCACGATGCTCGGCCACGCGCTCACGATGCGGCACGGCGAGCACGGGCTGCCGTCCGGCTCGATCGACGTGACCCTCCGCGGATCCGCGGGGCAGTCGTTCGGTGCGTTCCTGCCGCCCGGCATCACGCTGCGGCTGCTCGGCGACAGCAACGACTACGTCGGCAAGGGCCTCTCCGGCGGCGAGATCGTGCTGCGGCCCCACCCGGACGCGCGCTTCGCCGCGGACGAGAACGTCATCGCCGGCAACGTGATCGGGTACGGCGCCACGCAGGGGACCATGTTCCTCTCCGGCATCGTGGGGGAGCGGTTCCTCGTCCGGAACTCCGGCGCGACCGCCGTCGTCGAGGGCGTGGGCGACCACGCGCTCGAGTACATGACCGGCGGCCTCGCGGTGATCCTCGGGCCGACCGGCCGCAACCTCGGCGCCGGCATGTCCGGCGGGACCGCGTACGTGCACCGGCTCGCCGAGGCGCGGGTGAACCGCGACGCGCTCGCCTCGGGCGAGCTCGGCCTGCTGCCGATGGACAGCGCGGACGCCGCGATCCTGAAGGACCTGCTGGAGCGGCACGTCGCGCTGACCGACTCGGCGCTCGCCGCCCGGATGCTCGCCGACTTCGAG
>JBQCCU010000186.1:0-13163 GCA_051961935.1 Amnibacterium sp.
GTCGATCTGCGTGACCACGACGCCGAGGATGCGCCGGTCCGCCGCGCTCGGCTCCTCGCCGAACAGCTGCAGCTCGGCCCGCTCCCCCACCGGCACCAGCACGGGCTCGCCGGTCGTCTCGCCGTCCTCGGCCAGCAGCCGCCCGTCGCTGCGCAGCCGGACCCCGCGCAGGCGGAACGCCTCCCGGGTCCGGGCGACGAGGGAGTGCAGGGCGTCCTGCCCGCGGATGACGCCGCCCGCGATCCCGGCGAGCAGCTCCGACTCCGCCCCCGACCGCCGGGCGGCGCGGGTGCGGCGGGCCGCCTGGTCGACGACGACGCTGACGAGCAGCGCGTTCACGACGTAGAGCAGCAGGGCGACGAAGTGCACCGGCTTCGCGATGGTCACCTGGTAGAGCGGGTTCACGAACAGGAAGTCGAGCGTGATCCCGGACAGGACCGCGGCGAACAGCGCGGGCAGCGCGCCACCGACGAGCGCGACGACCACGACGAGCAGCTGGTAGGCCAGGACGTCCGCGGTGAGCGAGTCGGACGTCCGCAGCCCGACGAGCAGCAGGCTGAGCAGCGGGCCGCCGGCGAGCGCGAGCCCGAACCCCACGAGGCGTCGCCGCGTGGTGAGCGCGCCCCGGCCAGCCGGCAGCGACAGGCGCTCCCGGCCCGCCGCGTCGTGGGTCACGATGTGCACGTCGATGTCGCCGGAGGCGCGGATGATCGTCGCGCCGATGCCGGGGCCGGTGACGAACGCGAGCAGCCGGCTGCGGCGGGAGACGCCGATGACGAGCTGCGTCGCGTTCACGCCGCGCGCGAAGGTGACCAGGGCCTCGGGGATGTCCGAGCCGACGATCTGGTGGTAGGTGCCACCGAGCTGCTCCACGAGGGCCCGCTGCTTGGACAGCGCCTGCGGGTCCGCCTCGCGGAGGCCGTCCTCGCTCGCGACGTGCACGGCGAGCAGCTCGCCGCCCGCCGACCGCGCGGCGATGCGGGCACCGCGGCGCAGGAGCGTCTCGCCCTCGCGTCCGCCGGTGAGGGCGACCACGACGCGTTCGCGCGCCTCCCAGCGGTCGGAGATCCCGTGGTCGGCCCGGTACTGGTTGAGGGCGCTGTCGACCTCGCCGGCGAGCCAGAGGAGGGCGAGCTCGCGGAGGGCCGTCAGGTTGCCGACCCGGAAGTAGTTGGACAGCGCCGCGTCGATCCGCACGGCGGGATAGACGGCTCCGTCGGCGAGCCGGTCGCGGAGCGCCTGGGGCGTGAGGTCGACGAGCTCGGTCTGGTCGGCGCCTCGGAGCACCGCGTCCGGGATCGTCTCCCGCTGCACGATGCCGGTGATCTGCTCGACCACGTCGTTCAGCGACTCGATGTGCTGGATGTTGACGGTGGACAGCACGGAGATGCCCGCGTCGAGCAGCACGCGCACGTCCTCCCAGCGCTTCTGGTGCTGCGAACCGGGCGCGTTCGTGTGGGCGAGCTCGTCGACGAGGGCGATCTCCGGAGCCCGCGCGAGGACGGCGTCGAGGTCCATCTCGGCGAGCCGGACGCCGCGGTACTCGATCACCTTCCGGGGGATGCACTCGAGTCCCTCGAGCAGCGCCGCCGTCGCCGCCCGGTCGTGCGTCTCGACGACGGCCACGACGACGTCCCGCCCGAAACCGGCGAGCCGGTGGCCCTCCTCCAGCATCGCGTAGGTCTTCCCGACACCCGGTGCCGCGCCGAGGAAGACCCGCAGCCGTCCCCGTCCCATCAGCGTCCGCTCCCTCCGCCGCGCGGCCTCACCCGTTCCCGGCAGGGTCCATCTTCGCCAGCGCGGCGTTCAGCTCGAGCACGTTCACGGTCGGTGCCCCGAGGAAGCCCAGGTCGGGGCCCTGCACGAACCGCTCGACGAGCGCCGCGACGGTCCGCTCGGGCAGGTGCCGCGCGCGCGCCACGGATGCGACCTGGACGCGGGCGTACGCGGGTGAGATGTGGGGGTCGAGGCCCGACGCGGAGGCGGTCACGGCGTCGGGCGGCAGGGCCGCGCCGGGCACCGCGAGCGCCCGGGCGAGTGCCGAGCGGCGCGCGTCGATCGCCGTCACGAGCGCCGGGTCGTCCGGTCCGAGGTTGCTGGGGCCGGACGCGGTGGCGTCGTAGCCGGCGCCGGCCGCGGACGGCCGCGACTGGAACCACTGCGGCCGCACGGCGCCCTTCGCGGTGGTGAACGACTGCCCGAGCAGGCGGGAGCCGATCACCCGGCCGTCCTGCACCAGCAGGGAGCCGTTCGCCTGCGCCGGCATCGCCAGCTGGCCGACTCCGGTGACGATGACGGTGTAGAGCACGACGAGCACGGTGAGGGCGACGAGGGCTCGGACGGCCGTCCAGGCCTGGCGGCCGGTGCCGCGGCGGAGCACGGTGGACATGAGCGGTCCTCTCGGGTGGGGCGTCAGAAGCCGGGGAGCAGGCCGACGACGAGGTCGATGAGCTTGATGCCGACGAACGGCGCCACGACGCCGCCGAGGCCGTAGATCAGGAGGTTGACGCGGAGCAGGCGGGCGGCCCCGGCGGCCCGGAACCGCACGCCGCGCAGCGCGAGCGGGATGAGCGCCACGATGACGAGGGCGTTGAAGATCACCGCGGAGAGGATCGCGGAGTCCGGCGAGTGCAGCCGCATCACGTTCAGGGCGTCGAGGCCCGGGAACGCGGCGACGAACATCGCCGGGATGATCGCGAAGTACTTCGCGACGTCGTTCGCGATCGAGAACGTGGTGAGCGCGCCGCGGGTGATGAGCAGCTGCTTGCCGATCGTCACGACGTCGATGAGCTTCGTCGGGTCCGAGTCGAGGTCGACCATGTTGCCCGCCTCCTTCGCCGCCGACGTGCCCGTGTTCATGGCCACGCCGACGTCCGCCTGCGCGAGGGCGGGGGCGTCGTTCGTGCCGTCGCCGGTCATCGCGACGAGCCGGCCGCCCTCCTGCTCCCGGCGGATGAGGGCGAGCTTGTCCTCGGGGGTCGCCTCCGCGAGCACGTCGTCGACGCCGGCCTCCGCCGCGATGACCCCAGCGGTCGTGGCGTTGTCGCCGGTGACCATGACGGTGCGGATCCCCATGGCGCGCAGCGCGGCGAACCGGTCCTTCAGGCCCGTCTTCACCACGTCCTTGAGGTGCAGGGCGCCGAGCAGGCGGAAGCCGCCAGCGGCGTCCTGCACGGCGACGGCGAGCGGGGTGCCGCCCTCGGCCGCGATGCGTGCCACCTCGGCGTCGAGCGCCGCCCGCACGGCATCGGGCGCGTCGCCGGCCCAGGCGGCGACCGCGCTCGCGGCGCCCTTCCGGATCGCGCCGCCGCCCGCGAGGTCGATGCCGCTCATCCGCGTCTGGGCGGTGAACGGGACCACCTCCCCCGCCGCCTCGCCGCCGTCCCAGCCGAGGGTGCGCGCGAGGTCGATCACGGAACGGCCCTCGGGCGTGGTGTCCGCGAGCGTGGCGTGGGCCGCCGCCCGCCCGAGCTCGCCCGGCTCCACGCCCGGCAGCGGGAGGAACTCGGTGGCCCGCCGGTTGCCGTACGTGATGGTGCCGGTCTTGTCGAGCAGCAGGGTGGTGACGTCCCCGGCCGCCTCGACCGCGCGGCCGGACATCGCGAGCACGTTCCGCTGCACGAGGCGGTCCATCCCGGCGATGCCGATCGCGGACAGCAGGGCACCGATCGTCGTGGGGATGAGGCAGACGAGCAGCGCCACGAGCACCGCGATCGACGGCTCGGCCTTCGCGAAGCCGGCCACGGGCGCGAGCACCAGCACGACGACGACGAACACGATGGTGAGGCTCGCGAGCAGCACGTCGAGCGCGATCTCGTTCGGCGTCTTCTGCCGGACCGCCCCCTCGACGAGGCGGATCATGCGGTCGACGAACGTCTCACCCGGTCGGCTCGTGATGCGGACGACGATGCGGTCGGAGAGCACCCGCGTCCCGCCGGTGACGGCGCTGCGGTCGCCGCCGGACTCGCGGACGACGGGGGCGGACTCCCCCGTGATGGCCGACTCGTCGACCGAGGCGATGCCCGCGACGATGTCCCCGTCGCCGGGGATGAGCTCGCCGTCGGCGACCACGACGACGTCGCCGAGGGCGAGGTCGGCCGACGGGACGTCCGCGGTCCCGGCGTGGAGCGCATCCGGATCGGCGGCCGGGTCGTACGCCGCCACCCGGTGGGCGACGGTGGTGGTGCGCGTGCGGCGCAGCGACTCGGCCTGCGCCTTGCCGCGCCCCTCTGCGACCGATTCGGCGAGGGTCGCGAACAGCGTCGTCAGCCACAGCCAGACGGCGATCGACCAGGTGAAGAACGCGCCGGATCCGCCGGTGGCGGACTCGAAGACCGCGAGCGCGGTCGTGAGCGCCGCACCCACCTCGACGATGAACATGACGGGGTTGTGCCAGAGGTCGCGCGGGTCGAGCTTGCGGACCGCGTCGGGGAGCCCGCGAACGAGCTGGCCCGCGCGGAAGGCGCCGCCCGCCGCGCGCTCCGGGTGGGTGGAGGTCATGCGTGGAGCCCTTCCGCGAGCGGACCGAGAGCGAGGACGGGGAAGTACGTGAGCGCGGAGACGAGCAGGACCGTGCCGACGACCAGGACCACGAACTGCGGGGTGTGGGTCGGCAGCGTGCCCTCCCCCGCCGGACGCGGCGCCTGCGCCGCGAAGGAGCCGGCGAGCGCGAGCACGAACACGATCGGGACGAACCGGCCGAGGAACATCGCCGAGGCGAGCGCGGCGTTCAACCAGGGCGTGTTCGCGGACAGGCCGCCGAACGCGGATCCGTTGTTGTTGCCCGCGGAGGTGAACGCGTACAGCACCTCCGAGAAGCCGTGCTGCCCCGGGTTCAGGATCGACGTGGTCGTGACGGAGGCGGCGAGCGCGGGGATCCCGAACGAGAGCCCGACGCCGGCGAGCACGATCACCGGCGTCGTCAGGATGTACAGGCTCGCGAGCTTGATCTCCCGGCTCCCGACCTGCTTGCCGAGGTAGGTGGGCGTGCGCCCGATCATGAGCCCCGCGAGGAAGACCGCGATCACCGCGATCACCAGCAGCCCGTAGAGGCCCGAGCCGACCCCGCCGGGCGCGAGCTCCCCGAGCATCATGTTCGTCAGCGTCATCATGCCGCCGAGGGGCGTGAGGCTGTCGTGCGCGGCGTCGACGGCGCCGGTCGACGTCAGCGTCGTCGAGGTGCTGAACAGCACCGAGGACAGCACCCCGAAGCGCTGCTCCTTGCCCTCCATGGGCGCGCCGGCGGCATGGGCCGCGACGCCGCCACCGGCGGTCTCGAGCAGCGCCATCGCGGTGAGCGAGAGGACGAAGAGCACCCCCATCGCGCTGAGCACGGCGAAGCCCTGGCGCCGGTCGCCGACCATCGTCCCGAAGGTGCGCGCGAGGCTGAACGGGATCACGAGCTCGAGGAAGACCTCGAGCAGGTTCGTCCAGCCGGCCGGGTTCTCGAACGGATGCGCGGAGTTCGCGTTGAAGAACCCGCCGCCGTTCGTGCCGATCTCCTTGATGGCCTCCTGCGAGGCCACGGGGCCGCCCGGGACGGTCGCCGTCCCGCCCGTCAGGGTGTGCACGGTCTGGAAGCCCGCGAAGTCCTCGATCACGCCACCCGCGATCAGCACGACGGCGGCCACGAGCGCCATCGGCAGCAGGATGCGGACCACGGCCCGCACGACGTCGACCCAGAAGTTGCCGATCGTCGACGTCCTCCGCGCGGCCAGGCCGCGCACCAGCGCGATCGCGACCGCGATGCCGACGGCGGCCGAGACGAAGTTCTGCACCGTGAGGCCGGCGAGCTGCACCGTGTAGCCCATCGTCGTCTCGGGCGAGTACGACTGCCAGTTCGTGTTGGTCACGAAGGAGACCGCGGTGTTGAACGCGAGCCCCTCCGGCACCGGCGGCAGCCCGAGCGAGTACGGCAGGAGCGTCTGCGCGCGCTGCAGCAGGTAGAAGGCGAGCACGCCGACCACCGAGAACACGAGGACCGAGCGGAGGTAGTTGCGCCAGCTCTGCTCGGCACGCGGGTCGACCCCGATCACGCGGTAGAGCGCCCGCTCGACCGCGAGGTCCCGCTCCGAGGTGAACGTGCGAGCCATCAGGTCACCGAGCGGGCGGTAGCAGACCGCGAGCAGCACGACGAGCGTCGCCACCTCGGCGAGGAACAGCCACGCGACCATCAGAAGCGCTCCGGATGGACCAGGGCGACCACGAGGTAGACGAGGGCGGCGAGGGCGAGGACCGCCGCCGCGACGTCGAAGACGATCACAGCCGCTCCACCGCCCGTCCGACGAGCGCGACGAGGACGCCGAGGGCGAGCACGCCCGCGACGCAGAGCACATCCAGCACGGCCACGCCTCCCGCCTGCCCGCGGCTCCCGCGGACGGATCCCACGGAACCGCGGATCCGGGCGCCGCCCGCAGGGCCTAACGGCACTCCTACGGCGGTGGCCCGATCCCTAACGGGTTCCTCACGCCTCGCCCGCCCCTCGCGTCGCGATCCGTGCCGCTTCCACTGGTCGGATGCGGCAGGAATCGCGACGCGAAGCGGGGCACCATGGCTGCATGACCCTGCGATCGGTGCACGTCGAGCACGTGATGGGCACCGTGGTGTCGATCGACCTCCGCGGCATCGGCGACCACGCGTCCGCGATCGCCGACGCGGTCGCCTGGTTCCACGAGGTGGACCGCCGCTTCAGCCCCTACCGGGAGGACAGCGAGGTGTCCCGCATCTCCCGCGGCGAGATCGCGGAGGCGGACCGCTCCGCCGACCTCGTCGAGGTGCTCGCCGCGTGCGCGCGGGTGCGGGACCTCTCGCACGGGCACTTCGACGCCTGGCGGAACGGCGTCCTCGATCCGTCCGCCTTCGTGAAGGGCTGGTCGGTCGACCGCGCGGCGGCCCTGCTCGGACTGCACGGCTGCCAGGACTGGATGATCAACGCGGGCGGCGACGTGCTCACCCGCGGCGCCCCGGAGCCGGGGATGCCATGGCGGGTCGGCGTGCAGCACCCGTTCCAGCGGGACGCCGTCGCCGTGGTGGTCGCCGGGCAGGACCTCGCGGTGGCCACCTCGGGCACGTACGAGCGGGGCGCCCACATCGTCGACGCCGTCTCGGGGAGGGCGCCTGCGGGCGTCGCCTCCGTCACGGTGCTCGGGCCGGAACTCGGCTGGGCGGACGCGATGTCGACCGCGGCCTTCGCGATGGGCGAGGACGGGCCCGCGTGGCTCGCCGGGATCGACGGGTTCGAGTCCTACACCGTGCTCGAGGACGGCCGGGTGCTGGCGACGGCCGGGTTCCCGACGACGGTGCACGGTGTGACGGTCTCCACGACGACGGCCGGGGATCCGCTGCGGCCGTGACGCCGCGCTACTTCAGGCCCGCCTGGTCGAGCGCCGACTGGAGGGAGGCCATGTAGCCCTCGCTCGTGTACGTGGCGCCGCTCACCGAGTCGATGCTCGCGGACTGGGCGGTGAGCGCCTCCTGGCGGAGGATCGGGTCCGCGTAGGCGCTGATCTGCTGGGACCGGAAGCCCAGATCCGTCACCTGCAGCGCCTTCACGTCGGTGAGCCTGCCGTTCGACACGACGGCCTCGACCTGCATCGGGCCGAACGGGGTCTCCTCCGTCGCCCCGGTGAAGGCGCCGCTCCCCCCTCCCGAGGACGGCTGCGACGTGGACGGGGCCGAGGAGGCGGCCCCGGACGACGCCGCCGACGAGGGGGCCGTGCTCGTGCTCGTGCTCGACCCGGAGCTCCCCGCGGGGGCGGCCGCGGAGGCCTGCTCCCCGGGATGGGCGACGGCCTGGCCGATCTCCACGCTGCCGATGAGCACGGTGGCCGCGCCGGCGAGGGACAGGGCGAGGGCACGGGGTCTCATGATTCGAACCTCTCGACGTGGATGCGGTCGGCGGACACCCCGGCGGTGCGGCAGTCGGCGGCCACGAGGTCCGCCCAGCCCTTCGGGCCGCAGATGTAGACGTCCGACTCGATCAGCCGCGGGAAGACCCGGCCTAGGGTCACCTGGTGCTGCAGCGCCTTCGCGGACATCCAGCTGGCACGACCACGGGGCCGGTGCCCGGTCATGGTCCAGACCGTGCCGCCCGAGCGGTCGACGATCGCGGCGACCTCGTCCCACAGGTACCGCTGGCTGTCGTCACCGGCGCGCAGCAGCACGGTGGCCTCCCCGGGCTTCAGCCGCGAGTCCTCGAGCAGGGCGCGGATCGGCGTCACGCCGATGCCCGCCGTGATCACGGCCAGGTACGGCGCGGTCCGGGTCGCGTCGCTGAACACCCCGTACGGGCCCTCCACGCTCACGAACGTGCCGCGCGGCAGGCGGCTCAGCCGGTCCGTGCCGTCGCCGAGGACGCGGACCGTGAGGCGCAGGTCCGTGGGGGTCGGCGCGGCGGAGAAGGAGATCGGATGCGCGTGCCACCAGGTGCTCGCCGTCCAGAAGCGGAACACCGCGAACTGGCCGCCGCGCACGCCGAGACGGTCGAGCCGCTGCCCGCGGAGGTGGATGGAGACGACGTCCTTCGCGACCCACTCGATCCGCTCGACGCGCATCGCGTGCTCTGCGCTCGTGAGCAGCGGCACCACGACGCGGTGGACGAGCACCGCGCCGAGCGCGAGCACGTAGAGGGCGATCCAGAAGATCCGCTCTGGGGTGCCGGCCGCGAGGACCGCGCCGGCGGAGAGCTCGTGCGGCACGGCGACGAGCACGCCCGCGTAGGCGAGCAGGTGCACCACGTGCCACACCTCGTAGCGCAGCCGGCGGCGCACCGCGACGAGCGAGGTGACCACGACGGCGATCAGCAGCCCGAGCGCCACGTAGGACAGGAACAGGTCCGTGCTCGCCGTGAGCAGGTCCCACGTCTCGCGCACCGGGTTCGTGGCGGAGGAGAGCCCGTAGCCGACGGTGAGCAGCACCGCGTGGGCGAGCAGGAGGTAGAGGGCCGGCTTGCCGATCCGGCGGTGGGCGGCGAGCGCCTTGTCGTGCCCGAAGGTGCGGTCGATCAGCGGCACCCGCGCGGCGAGCACCAGCATGACCAGCAGCAGATCCGTCGCAGCCAGGCCCGCCACGATCCCGGCCGCCGTCAGGAGCCCCGCCGGATCGTGGGTGGTCCGCACCCATCCGCCGCTGATGAAGTAGAGGCCGATCGCTGCGGCGACGGAGGTCCAGGCGACCGCCACGAGCAGGTCGGCGGAGCGCATCCGGCGGCGCTGCCGTGCGGTGCGCTGCTCCTGGGCGAGCGAGCGCCACGACGGCGGGCGTGGAACGGCGGACCGGACCGCCTGCGCGCTCGGGGCCGGCGGATCGGCGGTGGACGCGGCCATCGGGAGCTCCAGTCGTCGGTCGAGGACGACCTCGAGTGTGCCGACCGCAGCGATGCGGGGCCGATGCGCTCCCTATGAGCCTCCGATGAGCGCTGCGTCCGGCTCAGCCCTCGCCGACGACCGCCAGCCCGTCGATCTCGACCAGCATGTCGGGGTGCGGCAGCCCCGTGAAGACGGTGGTCCGCGACGGCAGCACCCCGCTCGGCGAGCGCTCGGCCACGAAGGCGGCGTACGCCTCGTTCATCGCCGGGAAGAGCGACCGGTCCGTGAGGTACACCCGGAGCATCACGAGGTCGTCGAAGGAGGCGTCCGCCGCGTCGAGGATCGCCGCGATGTTCGTCAGGACGAGCCGGGTCTGCGCCGCGACGTCCCCGGCGTGCCGGTACTCCCCCGTCGCCGCGTCCACCGGTCCCTGCCCGGACACCTGCACGATCGGTCCCTTGCGGACCGCCTGGCTGAACGAGTGCGCCGGTGCCGGCGCGGCCGTCGTGCGGATCGCCCGCTTCGTCTCCATGGCCACCTCCACGAGCAGGCTATCGAGCGGCGGGCGGCGGATGCCGAATGCTGCCCCCGCCTTTCGAGAATTCACGCGCCAGGAGCACCGAATTCGTCTCGGAAAGGGATCCGCATCCCCGCCTCCGATAGCATCGACAGCGCCATGGAGATCGTGATCCTGCCGGATTCCGGCGCCGTCGCCCGATTCGGGTCCGCCGTGCTCGCCGACGCCGTGCGCCGCGACCCGGCCGCCGTGCTCGGGCTCGCCACCGGGTCCTCGCCGCTCGGCATCTACGCGGAGCTCGCCGCCCTCGTCGCCGCGGGCGACCTCGACTGCAGCCGCGCCTCCGGCTTCGCCCTCGACGAGTACGTGGGCATCCCCGAGGACCACCCGCAGAGCTACGCCTCGGTGATCCGCACCGAGGTCGTGGAGCCGCTCCGGATGGATCCGGCCAAGGTGCGCGTGCCGGACGGCCGGGCGGCCGACATCCCCGCCGCCTGCGCCGACTACGAGCGCGCCATCCGCGAGGCGGGCGGCATCGACGTGCAGATCCTCGGCATCGGTGCGAACGGCCACATCGGCTTCAACGAGCCCACCTCGTCGTTCGCGTCCCGCACCCGGATCAAGACCCTCGCGCCGCGCACGCGGGCGGACAACGCCCGCTTCTTCGCCTCCCCCGACGACGTGCCGTCGCACTGCCTCACGCAGGGGCTCGGCACGATCATGGATGCGAAGCGCATCCTGCTCGTCGCGCAGGGCGAGGCGAAGGCCGAGGCGATCGCGCACACCGTGGAGGGGCCGGTGTCGGCCCTGCACCCGGGCTCGATCCTGCAGCACCACCCCGAGGTGACCGTGGTCGTCGACGAGGCCGCCGCCTCGCGCCTGCGGCTCGCCGACTACTACCGGTACGTGTTCGAGCACAAGCCGACGTGGCAGCGGATCGCCGTCCCACCGGCCTCCTGAGCACCAGCACGCGCGATACCGCGGACGCCGCACGGCTCCTCGCCGCCGCCTCGGTCACGGACGGGACCACACGCGGATGCGCGCTGTTCATGGCGGCCCGCGACCCCGGATCGGACAGGCGCGGCGATTCGCCCCGTTCGGCGATCCATGGAATGCCGCAATTCTGCTCGCAACCGCGATCACGGCGATGATCGCAGCGAATTCGCATTCCGAATTCGAGTTCAGGCGAATGCTCGTCGATCGGCAGCACCTCCTGCCGCCGGGAGCACCGCCGAGCAGCCCGGGGGGGCCGCGGTCGAGCCCCCTCCGCGGACCACGGCTAGATTCGGCGCGTGGGCACGACGGCGTGGTGGCGCACCGCGGTGATGCTGGAGATCTATCCGCGGTCCTTCGCGGACGGGAACGGGGACGGCGAGGGCGACCTGGCGGGGCTGCGCGCGCGGTTGCCGTACGTCGCGGAGCTCGGGGTCGACGGGATCTGGATCGCCCCGTGGTACCCGTCGCCCATGGCCGACGGCGGCTACGACGTGCGCGACTACCGGGACGTGGATCCGCGCTTCGGCACCCTCGAGGACGCCGACGCCCTGATCGCCGAGGCACACGGCCTCGGGCTCAAGGTGATCACGGACATCGTGCCGAACCACACCTCCAGCGAGCATCCGTGGTTCGTCGCGGCGCTCGCGGCCGGCCCCGGGTCGCCAGAGCGCGCCCGCTACCTCTTCCGCGACGGGCGCGGCCCCGGCGGCGATGCGCCCCCGAACAACTGGATCAGCGCGTTCGGCGGCTCGGCGTGGGAGCGCGTCGTGGAGGCGGACGGCCGGCCCGGCCAGTGGTACCTGCACAGCTTCGCGCCCGAGCAGCCGGACCTGGACTGGACGAACCCGGACGTGCTCGCCGACTTCGACGGCATCCTGCGGTTCTGGTTCGACCGCGGCGTCGACGGCCTCCGGGTGGATGCCGCGCCCGCCCTCGCGAAGGCGCCGGGCCTCCCCGACGCCGACTACGGCGAGGACCCGCGGTTCGTGACGATCGAGTGGGTGGACAACCCGCACTGGGACGTCGACGCGGTGCACGACGTCTTCCGCCGCTGGCGCGCGGTCGCGGACGAGTACCCGGACGAGCGCGTCTTCGTCGCGGAGGCCGTGGTGAACGGCGCGGAGCGGCTCGGCCGCTACCTCCGCCCCGACGAGCTGCACACCGCCTTCAACTTCCCGTACCTCAAGTCCGCGTGGGAGGCCGACGCCCTCCGCCGGGTGATCGACGAGACGCTCGCGGCGTTCCTGCCGATCGGCGTCCCGCCCACGTGGGCGCTGTCGAGCCACGACGAGGTGCGGCTGGTCACCCGGTACGGGCGGCGCACGACGTCGGCGGCGCACTTCGCCGACGGGGCGGGCGAGGTGTCGGATCCGGTGCTCGGCACCCGCCGGGCCCGCGCGGCGGCCCTCGTGATGCTCGCGCTGCCGGGCAGCGCCTACCTGTACCAGGGCGAGGAGCTCGGCCTGCCCGAGGTGCTCGACCTGCCGGATGAGGCGCTGCAGGACCCGATCTTCGTCCGCACCGGCGGCGCGAACCGCGGCCGGGACGGCTGCCGCGTCCCGCTGCCCTGGAGCGGGACCGCGCCGCCCTACGGGTTCTCGCCGGCCGGCACCCGCACCTGGCTGCCGCAGCCAAGCGGGTGGGGCGCCCTCACGGTGGAGGCGGAGTCGGCGGATCCGGCGTCCACCCTGTCCCTGCACCGGGACGCCCTGCGGATCCGCCGCGGCGAGCCCGGGCTGCTCGAGGCGGACTTCGCCTGGGCCCCCTCCTCACCCGGCGTGCTCGCCTTCGACCGCGGCGCCGTGTTCCGGTGCGTCGCGAACCTGTCGGACGCCCCGGTGCCGCTGCCGGACGGCGAGGTGCTCGTGGCGAGCGGCCCGCTGACCGTTGGCCTGCTCCCCGTCGACACGGCGGTGTGGCTGCGGCTTCCGGTCACCCCTGACCCTGCGACCAGGTGACTTGCCGCTTTCCGCCCTCGAAGAGCCCTCAGGAGGGCGAGAAGTGGCAAGTCACCCGCGGTACCGATCAGAGCACGGTGATTGGGATGCCCTGCCGCTCGGCGGCGTCCAGGTAGAGGGCCCCGGCCACCTCGTTGAAGGACTGCCCGTCCGCGGTGCGCCCGGTCATGAGCCGGTCGGGCGGGCAGACGAGCACGCTGTCCGGGAGCACGACCCGCACGGCTCCGGTCGCCGCGACGAGCTCGCCGCGGCGGGTGGCGGGGGTCAGCTCGACCCGGATGGGGAGGGAGGCGTCGAGGAGCAACGCCGTGGGGAGGAGGTCACGCGTCCGGTCCATGAGCGAGTGTCGCGCCTCGATGGCGCAAGTCGACGCGCGGCGCGCCCGAG
>JBQCCU010000187.1:0-4046 GCA_051961935.1 Amnibacterium sp.
GGTCCTCGCGCTGGGTGACTTCCTCGACGCGCTGCCCGGCACCCCGACCGTCGAGCCCGTGTTCGGGCTGGCCGGCAAGTGGATCCCCGCGGAGCTGCGGCACTCCGCCGAGATCACGGGCGCGACCGTCATCGACCGGGGCTCCGTGCTCGTCACCCACCTGTCGAACGTGATCACGAGCAACGCCGCCCGCCTCCTCTCCCGGGAGGACGTCCGGGTGCTCACCGAGGGCGTGAAGCGGGTGAGCCCCGCCGTCGTCGACGAGCTCATCCCGAACCTGCTCACCCTCGCCGAGGTGCACCGCGTGCTGCAGGGGCTGCTGCAGGAGAAGGTGCCGATCAACGATCTCCCGCGCATCTACGAGGCGCTGACGCTGCGCGCCCGGGTGTCGACGGATCCGGAGGGCCTGATCGAGGCCGCCCGCGCGGCGCTCGGGCCGGTGGTCGTCTCGGCGCACCTCGAGGACCGCACGCTCCGGGTGATCATGATCGACCCCGTGCTCGAGCAGTCGATGCTCGAGCAGCTGCGGCCGTCGGAGCTCGGCTCGCAGGTGCTGCTCGACCCGCAGCGGCTCGGCCAGGTGGTCGACTCGCTGCGTGCCGCCGTCGGGCAGGCGGAGGCGCGCGGCTGGGCGCCGGTGCTCGTCTGCGCCCCCGCGCTGCGTCCCGCGATCCGCCGGCTCGTCGCCCCGCAGACGAACGGGCTGCCCGTGCTGTCCTACCAGGAGGTGACGTCGTCCGACGTCACCATCGAGACCGTTGGAGTGGTTCGTGCCCTCGATCCGATTTCGGCTTGACAAGCCGACGCTGACCGGGCTCGCCGAGCAGGTGCGGCGCGACTACGGCCCCGATGCGCGCATCGTCGCGACCCAGGAGACCACCGTCGGCGGCCTGGGCGGGCTCTTCGGCCGCAAGGTGGTCGACGTCACCGTCGACCTGCCCGACCCGGCGCACCTCGATGGGTCGCACGAGTTCGACATGCCGACCCGCGTCGGCCTCGCCGCACTGCTCGAGGACGCCGACAGCCAGGACTTCGGCGCCGCCGCGGGCGACCCGTTCGAGGACCTGCTGCGGTCCGGCGCTCGAGCCGTCCGCGAGCCGGCGGTCTCCACGCAGGGGCACGACTTCGCGTCGGTGCTCGACGCGCTCCGCATCGACGTGGAGCCGAGCGGGGAGGCCGGGGGTGGCACCCCCGCCCGCCCGCTGGTCGCGGCCCCGGTGCGGCGCCCCTCCTGGGCGACGGCGCCGATCGTGACGCCGCGGAAGCCGAAGCCCTCCGCCGCGCCGGCCGCACCCGAGGTGCTGACCATCGCGCCGGCCCGGCCGCAGCGCCCCGCCGACCCCGCCGTCGTCGCCGAGCAGATCGTGTGGGCGACGCCCCGCCCCCGGTCGCGCACCGGGCGCACCGCGCCGGGCGCGCCCCCGCCGCAGCGGACGCGGGCGGGCGACCTGCTGCTGCTCGTCGGCCTCGGCGACGACGCCGTCCGGGTCGCGAACGCGGTCCGCGACCGGATGCAGCGCGGCTACGTCTGCGACGGCGGATCGGTCGAGGGCAACACCCGGCGCCGGGTGGACGACCGCCGCGGGGCGCTCGCCGCCCGCGCGTACGGGGTGCGCAGCGAGCAGCCCGTCATCGTCGCCTACGGCCTCGGCGACGGGGACGTGGACGACCCGCGGTACGACGGGCTGCTCTCCATCGACAGCGACCAGGCGTGGCTCGTCGTCGATGCGACCCGCCGGCCGGAGCACACCCTGCGCTGGACGGGCTCGCTGCGCGGCCGGCTGCAGGTCGATGCCGTCGCGAGCATCCGGGCACGCGAGGCCGGCGGGTCGGCGCTGCCGGAGCTCGGGCTGCCGGAGGCGTGGACCGACCTGGCCGGATAGCCTCCCGCCCGAAGGGGGGCCGGGCCGTAGAGTGGCCCCGTGCTCGTACTGACCCGCAAGAAGGGCGAGCGGGTCATGATCGGCGACGACATCGTCGTCACGCTGATCGACATCCGCGGTGACGGCGTCCGCATCGGCTTCGACGCCCCGCGCGGCGTCGCCATCCAGCGCGCCGAGGTCGTGACGGCGGTGACCGAGGCCAACGCGGAGGCGGCCGCGACGAGCGCCGCGTCGGAGGAGGTCCTCGTCGGGCTGCTGTCGCGGGGCGCGCGCCCCGCGCCGGAGTCGGGGGTCGTCGCCCCGGAGCCCCAGCCGACCGCCGACGCCGAGCCTCGGCCGGCGCCCGTGCCACCGGCCGAGCGCCGCCCGATCCCGAAGCCGGGTCCCCGCCCCCGCTCCTAGGCGTCTCGCGCTCCAGCCGACTGTGGCGTGCTCGAGTGCGAGCGCTTCAGCAGGATCAGATCACTTCGGCAGGACGAGACGGCCGGTTTCGTCCTGCTGAGGCGATCTCGTCCTGCTGTCGTGCTGGGCACCGCCGGGTCAGAGGTAGTTTTGCACGATCGCGATGTCGGTCGGGCCGAGCACCGCGATGAACAGCACCGGCAGGATGAAGAGCATCAGCGGGAAGAGCACCTTCACCGGGATCTGCATCGCCTTCTCCTCGGCGCGCTGGCGCCGCTTCACCCGCATCTCCTTCGCCTGGTTGCGGAGCACGGTGCTCACGGAGATGCCGTACACGTCCGCCTGGACGACTGCGCGGACGAAGGCGCGCAGGTCGGGCACGTCCGTGCGGGCGGCGAGGGCCTTGTAGGCGTCGCGGCGGGACATCCCGACCCGCATGTCCTGGAGCGTGCGGACGAGCTCCTCCGCGAGCGGCCCCTTGCCGTTGCGGCCGGCGCGGGACATCGCCGCTTCGAAGCCGAGCCCCGCCTCGACGGCGATCAGCATCTGGTCGAGCGTGTCGGGCAGCTCGAGCCCGATCGCCTGCTGCCGCTCGATGCCGCGGCTGTAGAGCAGCAGGTCGGGCACGAAGTAGGCGGTCACGACCACCGCGAGCACCATCAGCAGCACGACCGTGTTGCTCGTGCTCGACAGCACGAGCAGGCCGAACAGGGCGGCGACGATCGCGAGGGCCGGCTTCGCGAGCAGCACCCGGCTGAGGGGCCAGCCGGCGGGGCGGCCCGCCAGGGCGAGCAGCTTGTCGAGCTTCGACCGGTTCGCGGGCAGCACGAGCAGGGAGCCGAGCGAACCGGGGTCGCGGAGCACGCGGGCGGAGTGCGCCTCGGCGTCGAGGCCGAGCAGCAGGTTGCCGCGCACGTCGCGGCGGCCCGCGGCGTCGCCCGGCACCGCGCTCCACGCGAGCAGCGGCAGCGCGACGCCGACGGCGAGCACGGCGATCAGGACGGGGATCGGCACGGGAAGGACTCCTAGAACTTGAAGCTGACGATCTTCTTCATCCAGAGCGCCCCGATCGTGATGAGCACGGCGGCGACGGCCATCAGCGCGTAGCCGAGCGGCGACTCGACGAAGCGGGCCACGTAGTCGCGGCTCGTCAGGAAGAGGAACCCGAGCACCACGAACGGCAGCGCGAGCAGGATGTAGGCGGACATCTTGCCCTCGGCGGAGAGGGCGGCGACCTGGCGGCGGATCTGCCCGCGCTCGCGGATGGTGTGCCCCACCTCGTCGAGCACCCCGGCGAGGTCGCCACCGACCTCGCGGTGGATCGCGATCGCCTGGGCCACCCAGCCGAAGTCCTCGTTCCGCATCCTCGCCGCCGACTGGTCCAGCGCGTCGTTCAGGTCGCGGCCGAGCCGGGTCTCGTTCACGATGCGGGCGAACTCCTCGGAGGTGGGCGCCTCCGCCTCGCGGGAGACGGCGTCGACGGCGCGGAGGAGGCTGTGGCCGGCGCGCATGCTGCCGGCGAGCAGCCCGAGCGTGTCGTCGAGCTGCTCGGCGAAGGCCTTGCGGCGGCGGCCGGCCTTCATGCCCAGCACGACGCGCGCACCGACCGCGCCCGCGGCGATGCCGAGCAGCACACCGATGAGGCCGAGCGGCAGGGCGAGCACGAGCGCGAGCCCGAGGGACACCGCGGCGGCGAGCAGCACGAAGCGTGCGGGGCTCTCGTGGATGCCCGCGCCCTCGAGCGCGACGGCGAGGCGCCCG
>JBQCCU010000188.1:0-2710 GCA_051961935.1 Amnibacterium sp.
ACGACCAGGCGGGTCCCGCCGAGGGGCCGGTCGTCGTGGCGGCGCACGGCCTCACCTCCTCCCGGGCGAGCGAGGACGCCTCCGGCCTCACCGACTGGAGCGCCCTGCCGGCGGCCGGGTTCCGGCTCGTGCGCTATGACGCCCGGGGGCACGGCCGCTCCACCGGCAGCCTCGACCCCGGCGCCTACAGGTGGCAGCGGCTCGCGGACGACCTGCTCGCGGTGATCGACGCCGTCGCGGGCGAGGGACCGGTCGACGTCGTCGGCAGCTCGATGGGCGTCGGCACCGCCCTGTGGGCGGCGCTGCGGGCGCCGGAGCGCTTCCGCCGGCTCGTGCTCGTCATCCCGCCGACCGCCTGGGCGACCCGGGCCGCGCAGACGGAGATCTACGAGACCGGCGCCCGCTTCATCGAGGAGCGCGGGCTCGACGCCTTCGTGCGGGGCTCGGCCGCGCTGCCGCCGCTGCCGATCCTCGCCGCCGCGGGCCTCTGGCCGCTGCCGGGCCCCGACGTGACCGAGACGCTCCTGCCGACGATCTTCCGCGGCGCCGCCGCGACCGACCTGCCCGCCGCGGAGGAGCTGACCGCGCTCCCCCACGAGGCGCTGCTGCTGCCGTGGGCGGACGACCCCGGGCATCCGGTCTCCACCGCGGAGCGGCTGCTCGAGGTGCTGCCGAACGCGACGATGCACGTCGCCCGCACGCCGGACCACCTCCGCGCCCGCGGGCGCCTGATCGCGGAGTTCCTCGCGGCCTGACGACCGGCGTCAGCTCGCGGCGGCCTGCTCGTCCGTCGCGGCCGGCTGCCCGATGCTGAGCCAGCCGGAGCCGCCGGTCACCGCGCCGCGGTGCGACCGCTGGTCGCGCATCGCCTTCAGCTGCCGCTCGATGTCCGCCGACGACCGCCCCTTGGCCAGCTGGTGGTCCAGGTCCTCGTCCGGCGAGGCGGACTGGTCCTGCACCACACCGCGGGCGATCAGCTCGTCCGTCGCGGCGGCGCGGGCCTGCATCTGGTGCACCTTGTCCTTGGCCTGGTCGATCGCCCGGCCGACGCCGTTGAAGTCGCCGCTGATGCCCGAGACGCTCTCGTTCGCCTTCACCTGGGCGGCGGATGCGGTGTACGAGGCCTTGAGGGTCTCCTTCTGCGTGTGGAACGCGGCGACGCGCGTGGACATGCGCCGCTCGTTCTCGACGAGCCGGTCCTCCTGCTGACGCAGCGTCTCGTACTGGCCGCGCAGCTGCACGATCTCCTGCTCGAGGCCCGCACGGCGCTCGAGCGCGATGCGGGCGAGGTCCTCACGGCCCTGATCCATCGCCTCCTGCGCCTGGTCGCCGAGCCGCTCGTACCGGGCGCCGATCTCCTCGCCCTGCAGCTCGAGCCGCTTGCGCGCCGTGGCCACCTCGGCGACGCCGCGGCGCAGCTGCGCGAGCAGGTCCACCTGCCGGTCGTAGCTGTCGTCGAGCGAGTGGCGCGGGTCCTCGAGCCGGTCGAGCGCACGGTTCGTCCGGATGCGGAAGAGGTTCCGCATGCGCGTGGAGATCTTCATCGGATCGCTCCCTTGGTCGTCCAGTTCGGCGGGGTGGGCAGCCCGTCGGGGTCGCGGAGGCGCTCCTGCCCGGCGCGCAGCGCGTTCACCTCGCGGGTCACGTCGGCGCGGAGCGCGGCGATCGAGCCCTGGGAGGCGGCGTCGAGGCCGGCCGCGACGGCGGCACGCAGCTCGCGGACGAGCCCGACGAGGTCCGCGACCCGCCGGCGCAGGGCCGGCAGCGCCGCGTCGAGCGCGGCCCGGTCGTCCTCGGTCTGCAGCACCTTCAGGTGCTGGTCGACGACGCGGGCCTCGGCCTGGATGCGCTTGAAGAGCGCGGGCGCCTCCCCCGGGAAGCCGGCTCGCGGATCCGCGGCACCGACCGCGCTCCGGCCGCCCTCGACCGCCTGCAGCAGCTGGAGGCGGAGCCGGGCGACCTCGCGGCGCGGCCCGGACTCGGTGAGCGACCGCATCCGGAGCGACGCGGCCGTGACGGCGGGGCTGCGCCGCACGCGGCGGACGGCGAGCACGGCGGTCGTGGTGACCGCACCGACGGTGACGGCGACACCCGCGCCGCCGATGAGCAGCGTGTCGAGCAGTGCGGTGCCGACGGAGACGTCCAGAAGCGGTGCGCCGATCACCGCGACCCCCGAGCCATGCGGGCAGGGTACGCCGCCCGCATGAGCAGCGGTGCGCGGATCCGCTACCGATCCGCCTGGAGGCGCATCGCCACCACCCGCTCCGCAGCGGCGCGCACCGTCGCCGCGAACGCCGGATCCGCCTTCGCGGCCGTGACGAGCGCCGACCGCTCGGCCGGGATGTCGGCCGGCACGATGTCGAGCAGCAGGTCCCCGCCCGCGGCGACGAACTTCGTCGCCCGCTGCCCGGGCGACCACGCCTCCACCGCCGCCGCTCCCCCGACGTCGTCGGACATGACCACGCCGGTGAAGCCGAGCCGGCCGCGCAGCAGCCCCTGGATCACGGATGGGGAGAACATCGCCGGCTGGGCCCCGTCGATCCGGTCGTAGATCGCGCTCGAGATCATCACCGCTCGAGCCCCTGCGCCGATGCCCGCCCGGAAGGGCTGGAGGCGCGGCGAGTCGGCGGTCGTGGCGGTGTCGACCACGTCGGCGTCGGTGTCGGTGTTCTTCGACACGCAGCCGAGGCCGGGGAAGTGTTTCACCGTC
>JBQCCU010000189.1:0-4664 GCA_051961935.1 Amnibacterium sp.
TCCCGCTCGGTCGCGGTGACGAGGAAGGCGGCGTCCGCCTCGCCGCGCTCCTTGCGGCGCGCGAGCAGCGCGACGACGAGCGGCGCGTGCAGGCCGAGGGTGGCGGAGAAGTCGGCGCTCCGCGACGCGGCGGCCAGCGCCCTCGCGACCGACTCGCCGTCGGCGAGCAGGCGCGGCAGACCCGTGAGACTCACTCGTTCGATTCTACGGGCGGCGCGCGGGGGCCAGGCGGCGACGGCGGCGGCGCCCGAGCACGCCGAGAGCGAACCCGTAGACGAGGTGGGCGGCGAGCATCGTCGCCTGGCGGCGGCGGTCGTCGAGGTGGGCGGGCGGCAGCGCCCGGATCACCGGCACCCACCCCTCGTAGCTGCCGATGTAGAGCCCGAGCGCGTACAGCACGGATGCGGCCGGGCCCGGGGCGCCGAGCAGCGCCCGGTGCACCACGCCCGCCGAGCTCCCGTAGCCGAGGTGCGCGAGCACGGCGCCCGCGTCGACCGCCTCCGGCGAGAGCCCCGCGAGGAGCCGGCGCACGATCGCGCGCGGCGGCGGCTCCTGCAGCAGGCCGGCCCGGGCCGCCACGGCGAGCGCCCCGCTCATCGCGATCGTCGCCGCGAGGCCGGCCGCGGCCCCGGCGAGCACGTCCCGGCCCTCCTGGTCCATCCCCGTCCTCCCGTCCGGATCCGCTGTCGCCTCCGACGGTGGCCCCGTCGGCCGGACGTTCGGTGGGAGAACGCCGGGCGGCCGGAGGGACCGGTCCGCAGGTAAGGGCACCCTCACCTAGCCTGGAGCACCGTGACTTCCGAGGCCCCGACGACGACCCGGCCGCCGGAGCCCGCGGAGACGGTCGCCCCGAGGCGCGGGCTGCTCCGCGTCTGGGGGCCGGGGCTCATCGTGATGCTCGCCGACACGGACGCGGGCTGCCTCATCACGGCCGCCCAGTCCGGCGCCTCGTGGGGCTACGCGCTGCTCCTCCCGCAGCTGCTGCTCATCCCGATCCTGTTCATGGTGCAGGAGATCACCGTGCGGCTCGGCATCGTGACCGGCAAGGGGCACGGCCTGCTCATCCGGGAGCACTTCGGCCGCGGCTGGGGCCTCCTGTCGGCCGGCACGCTGCTGCTGTCGTCGATCGGGGCGCTGCTCACCGAGTTCGCGGGCATCGCGGGCGTCGGCGAGCTGTTCGGCGTCTCCCGCTGGATCACGATCCCGGTGGCGACGGCGCTGCTGCTCGGCGTCGCGTTCCTCGGGCGCTACCGGCGGGCGGAGCGGATCGGGATCCTCGTCGGGCTCGGGGAGCTGACGTTCCTCGTAGCGATGGTGCTGGCGGGCCCGCACCCGGCCGACGTGGTCTCTGGCGCCCTCACGATCCCCCTGAACAAGCCGGGGTACGTCTACCTGCTCGCCGCGAACATCGGCGCGGTGATCATGCCGTGGATGATCTTCTACCAGCAGACCGCGGTGGTGGACAAAGGCCTCACCGTCGCCGCGCTGCCGCGCGAGCGCCGCGACACCGCGTTCGGCGCCGTGCTCACGCAGGTCATCATGATCGCGGTCATCGTGACCCTCGCCGCGACCGTGTACACCCACGGGCTCCGCCCCACGCTGAACACGGTCGGCGACATCGCCGCCGCGGTGACGCCGTTCCTCGGCACGTGGCCCGCGAAGATCCTGATCGGCGCCGCGGTGCTCGGCGGGGGCCTCGTCGCGGCGCTCGTCGTGTCGCTCGCCGGCTCGTGGGGGCTCGCCGACGTGATGGGCTGGAAGCACAGCCTGAACAGCCGGATCGACGCCTCGAGCTGGAAGTTCTACACCGTGTACGCGCTCGCCCACATCATCGGGGCGGTGATCGTGCTGTCCGCCGCGGACCTCGTCACCCTCGCCGTGGACGTCGAGGTGATGAACGCCGCGCTGCTGCCGATCGTGCTCGGGTTCCTGCTCGCGCTCGAGGCGAAGGCGCTGCCGAGACAGCACCGGATGCGCGGCGCCTACCGCTGGGTGGTGTGGGGCCTCTGCGGCATCGTCATGGCGTTCGGCCTGTACATGGTGCCGGTGAGCCTGCTCCCCCACTGACCCGGCATGGCCGAACGCGGACTTGCCACTTTCTGCCCTCATCCGGCCCGTTCGAGGGCGGAAAGTGGCGAGTGCGCGCGTCGGGATGCGCAAGAACGGTCGGAACGGATCCACCCGAGCGCCCGCAGGATGAGGGCATGCCCACGGTGGACGAGGTCCTGGACCTCCTCGGCGAACGCCTCGACGAGGCGGACCTCGACGCGCTCGCGCGCCGGGTGCACCTCTCGCGGTTCCACCTCCACCGCCTGCTCTCGGCCGCGCTCGGGGAGCCGCCCGGCGCGCTGAAGCGGCGGCTGCTGCTCGAGCGGGCCGCGCACCGGCTCGCGACCACGGGCGACACGGTGGTCGACGTCGCGATCGCCGCGGGCTACGACTCCCCCGACGGGTTCAGCCGGGCGTTCGGCCGCGCCTTCGGCGTCCGCCCGTCGGACTACCGCCGTTCGGGCCGGGTGCGTCACCGCATCCCGGCGGCGAGCGGCATCCACTTCCATCCGCCGGGCGGCCTCACGCTGTCCGCACTCGTTCGGAGCGACCCCATGGACACCCTCGTCCGCATGGTGGACCACCACCTCGATACGACCGCCGCCATCCTCGACCGGCTCGACGCCGTGCCGACGGCCCTCGACAGCCCGATCACGCTGTCCGTCGAAGGGATCGACGAGGCGCCCACCCTGCGCAGCACATGCGACCGGCTGGTGCGCCAGCTCGAGCAGTGGGTGATCGCCCTCGAGGGCGGTACCAGCGTGCCCTCGGGCGACACGACGCCCGCGGGCCTGCGCACCCGGCTCACCGCCGTGGCGCCCCGGTTCCGGTCGGCGGGGGTCGCGCCCGTCGCCGACGGCGAGGCCGAGTCGACGTTCGTCGACCTCACCTGCGATCCGCCGCAGACGTTCACCCTCGGCGGCGTGCTCGCGCACGTGCTCACGTTCGCGGCCGTGCGGCGCACGATCGCGATCGGCGCGCTCGAGACGGCCGGCGTGACCGACCTGGGCTCCGGGGATCCGATGGCCGCGGTCGGCGGCACGGGCGCGGACGCCTCGACGGTGCGCCGCCGCTTCGAGCAGCCCTGACCCGCGCACCGCGCGGACTTGCCACTTTCCGACCTCAAACCACCCGGATGAGGTCGGAAAGTGGCAAGTGTGCCCTTGGGGCTAGGCGGGCGGGCCGGCGTTGAAGCGCTGCTGCGCGGCCGCCAGGACGTCCGCCGCGAGGGCGAGGACCGCATCCGCGGCGTCGCCGACGAGCAGCGGCAGCTCCTTGCGCTCCGCGGGCGTGAAGTCGCGGAGCACGAAGTCCGCGGCCGGCTGGCGCCCCGGGGGCCGGCCGATGCCGACCCGCACCCGCGCGAACTCCGGCGTCCCGAGCACCGCGGCGATGTCCCGAACGCCGTTGTGGCCGCCGTGGCCGCCGCCCGCCTTCAGGCGCAGGGCGCCGAACGGGATGTCGAGCTCGTCGTGGACCACGATGAGCCGGTCGGGGGTCAGGGAGTAGAACGTGACGAGGCGGCCGACCGGCCGCCCCGACTCGTTCATGTACGTCTCCGGCGCCGCGAGCAGGAAGCGCGTTCCGCCCGGCGTCTCCCGCCCCTCCGCCACGAAGGCGTTGGTGCGGTGCCGGCTGAAGCGCACGCCCATGCGGCGCGCGAGCTCGTCGAGCACCATCCGGCCGACGTTGTGTCGGTTGCCGGCGTACTGCGCCCCGGGGTTGCCGAGGCCGACGACGAGCCAGGGGCGCTCGTCCACGGTCCGCGACTAGCTCGCGGCGGCGGCCTCGACCGGCTCGGCCTCGGCCGCGGGCTCGGGCTCACCGGCGACCGCGGCGATGCCGATCACGAGCAGCTCCGGGTCGGAGGCGAGCTTCGCGCCCTGGGGCAGCTTCACGTCGGCGGCCGTGATGTGGGTGCCCTCGGGCAGGTCGTCGATGTCGATCACGACGCGCTCGGGGATGTGCGTGGCCTCGACGTCGAGCAGCAGCGTCTGCGCATCGAGCGTCGCGATCGTGCCGGGGGCGGACTCGCCCTCGACGTGCACCGGCACCTCGACCTGGACCTTCTCGCCGCTGCGCACGACGAGGAGGTCGACGTGCTCGATGATCTGCCGCACCGGGTCCTTCTGCACGTCCTTGACGAGCGCGAGCTGGCTGGTGCCCGCGATGTCGAGGTCGAGCACCGCGTTCGCGCGGCGGATGATGAGGGCGGTCTCGTGCCCGGGCAGCGAGATGTGCACCGGGTCGGTGCCGTGCCCGTAGACGACCGCGGGGATGCGGCCCGCGGCGCGGAGCTTGCGGGCGGCGCCCTTCCCGAACGTCTCGCGGCGCTCGGCGCTGATCTTGTCGGCCATGTCGGTCCCTCCGTGGGCCCTACCGGCCCGGTCGATCGGTCGGCGGTCGGAAGCGAGCGCCCGTTGGCGCGCCGCGTCGATCACGGATGCGTGGTCAGCATCCCTCGCCGAAGTCCGACGGACGAGTGTAGCGGAAGCGGCGAGGACGCTTCCGCCGAACAGGCACAGCGCGGACGCGGAGGGGCCCCTTCCCCCGCGCGGAGGCGGACGCGGAGGGGCGCCTTCCCCCGCGTGGAGGCGGAGGCGGAGGGGCCCCTT
>JBQCCU010000190.1:0-4853 GCA_051961935.1 Amnibacterium sp.
CACGGCCGGGAAGTCCCGGTCGCGGTAGGCGGTGACGAGCAGGTCCTCGCAGGCGATCTTGTCGCGGGAGTACTGCCAGAACGGGTTCTTCAGCGGCGTCGACTCCGTCACCGGCACCGAAGCGGGCGGCTTCTGGTACGCCGACGCGCTCGAGATGAACACGTACTGGCCGGTCCGGCCGGCGAACCGGTCGACGTCGGGCTGCACGTGGTCCGTCGTGAAGGCGAGGAACTGCGCGACGGCGTCGAACTCGCGCTTCCCGAGCACCTCGTCCACGGCCGCGGCGTCGCGCACGTCGGCGACCAGCACCTCCACCTCGGACGGCAGGGGCCGGATGCTCGTGCGGCCCCGGTTCAGGACGGTCACGTGGTGGCCGCGCTCGACGGCGAGCCGTACGCTCGCGGCGCTGATGATGCCGGAGCCGCCGACGAACAGCAGGTCGAGGGCCGCGCTCATCGCTCCCCCTCCGCCTTCGCCGCCGTGCGGTTCGCGTCGTCCTGCTCGAGATTCTTCACGATGTCCTCCTCGGGAACGGGGCGGAGGCGGTCCCAGACGAGGAACAGCACGCCGAGGACCAGCATGGCGATGCCGGCCCAGAGATTGATGGCGATGCCACCTGTCTTCTTGAGATCGGCGGCGCCGTCGACGATGCCGACGATCGTGGTGAGCACGCCGTAGAGGAGGAACAGGGCGCCCAGGATGCGGCGCAGGTCGAAGCGCCGGGTGGAGGCGATGAGGCGGCGCTTCTCCGCCTCGGTCGGCTCCCGGTCCACGGAGAGCTGCTCGGGCATGTCGGATCCTTTCGACGTCGCGTCGGTCACAGGAACGGCAGGTAGAGGACGACGCAGAGCACGAGCGCGATCGTGCCGAGCAGGGCGGGCGAGCGGTACCAGGCGGTGTCGCCGACGACGGCGTCGCCCTTCAGGTCGATCCTCCCGACCCCGTACACGAGGCCCTGCAGCTCACCGTCCGGCTTCGGCTTCGTGACGAGGCTCAGCACCACCGCGACGATCGCCACGACGCCGACGGAGATCATCGCGCCGTAGAGGGTCTCCGCCGTCGCGGTGGCGAACAGCTTCGGGTTCACGACGGAGGCCACGAACACGACCGTGGGCGCGACGATGCCCGCGATGTACGCCCAGAGCGCGGCGCTGGTCGTCATCCGCTTCCACAGCAGGCCGATGATGAAGACGCCGAACAGGGGCGCGTTGAAGAACGAGAACAGCGTCTGCAGGTAGGTCATGATGTTCTGCGCCCCGGCCGCGATGAAGGCGGTCCCGACGCCGATCAGCACCCCGATGACGGTCACCCACCGGCCCACCCGCAGGTAGTGGCCGTCGGGCATGTCCCGCTTGATGTAGCGCTGCCAGATGTCGTAGGTGAAGACGGTGTTGAAGCTGGACACGTTCGCCGCCATGCCGGCCATGAACGAGGCGAGCAGGCCGGTGACCGCCACGCCGAGCACGCCGGTGGGGAGGTACTCCTGCATGAGCTTCGGGATGACGTAGTTGTAGGTCAGCCCCGAATGGTTCGCGCCGGAGAGCGCCTTGCCGAGCACGGCCGCGCCGATGAGGCCCGGGATCACGGTGATGATCGGGATGAACAGCTTCGGGATCGCGCCGATCAGCGGCGTCCGGCGGGCAGCCGACATGTTCTTCGCCGAGAACGCCCGCTGCACCTCCGTGAAGTTGGTGGTCCAGTAGCCGAAGGAGAGCACGAAGCCGAGGCCGAGCACGATGGCGAGCCAGTCGGCGCCGATCGGGTTCGTGACGTCCCCGATGCCGGTGCCGGCCCACGCGTGGAGGAGCCTGCCGCTGTCGGTCCGGCCCAGCCTCTGCGTGAGGCCGCTCCAGCCGCCGACCCGGTTGAGGCCGACGATGGTCAGCGGCACGAGGCCGGCGACGATCACGAAGAACTGCATGACCTCGTTGTAGATCGCCGACGAGAGGCCGCCGAGCGTGATGTAGGCGAGCACGAACGCCGCCGAGACGAGGATCGCCAACCACTGCGGCCAGCCCAGCATCGCCTCGATCACGATCGCCATCGCGAACAGGTTGATCCCGGCGATCAGCACGTTCGACACGGCGAAGGCGAGCGCGTTCACCACGTGGGGCGCCTTCCCGAAGCGGCGGAGCATGAACTCCGGCACGCTGCGGACCTTGGACGCGTAGTAGAACGGCATCATCACGAGGCCGAGGAAGACCATCGCGGGCACGGCGCCGATCAGGTAGTAGTGCAGCGTCGACATGCCGATCTGCGCGCCGTTGGCCGCCATGCCGAGGATCTCGGTCGCCCCGAGGTTCGCGGAGATGAAGGCGAGGCCGGTGATCCAGGCGGGCAGGGAGCGGCCGGACAGGAAGAAGTCCATGCTGCTCTTCACCCGGGTGCGGGCGATGAAGCCGATCCCGATCACCACCGCGAAGTAGACGGCGATCATCACGACGTCGACCCACGAGAGGTTCAGCTGGATCGGGCTCTTCGCCGCTGCGACCACGGTGCCGGTCAGCATCAACGCCTCCGCTTCCATCAGGACCGCGGTGCCGGATGCGTCCAGTCGTTCCTCCGCGATCGTTCGACGGTCGCTCAACCTATGCCCGGCATCCGGACGATGACCTGAGTGGTTCCTCAGTGCCCGCGGGTCGCGGGAGAGCCGCGCTGCGACGCCGGCCCCGCCCCGCCGATACGCTCGACCGCGACGACGAAGGGGTGCTCGATGGCGCAGCGGACTCTGGACCTGGGCGGCGTGGTCGTCGCCACGACGCTCCCGTTCCGGCCGGACGACGGCGCGCCCGCGGGCCTCGCGGTCGACTACGACCGCTACGCGGAGCACTGCGCGTGGCTGATCGAGAACGGCTGCCGCGGGGTGGGGCCGAACGGCTCGCTCGGCGAGTACTCGTCGCTCACGGACGAGGAGCGACGGCAGGTCGTGCGGACCGCGGTGGAGGCCGTCGGCGGCCGGGGGCTCGTGATCGCGGGCGTGCACGGCGTCGGCTGGCACCAGGCGCGTCACTGGGCCGAGCTCGCCGCCGAGGACGGCGCCGACGGGGTGCTGCTGCTGCCGCCGACGCTGTACCGGGCGAACCGGCAGGAGGTGCTGACGCACTACGCGAAGGTCGACGAGGTCGGCCTGCCGATCATGATGTACAACAACCCGATCGACACGAAGGTCGACCTCACCCCCGACCTCGTGGCGGAGCTCGCCGACCTGCCGAACGTGGTGGCGGTCAAGGAGTTCTCGCTCGACGCGCGGCGGGTGCGGGAGATCCGCGACCGCTGCGACATCGACGTGATCGCGGGCGCGGACGACCTCCTCTTCGAGGCGCTGGTCGCCGGCGCCGTCGGCTGGTTCGCCGGCTATCCGAACGCGTTCCCCCGCGAGGCCGTCGAGCTCTACGAGCTGCTGACGACCGGGCGGATCGAGGAGGGGCGCCGGCTGTTCGAGGAGATGGCGCCGGTGTTCTCGTGGGACTCGAAGACGGAGTTCGTGCAGGCGATCAAGTACTCGATCGACGTGGTGGGCGAGAGCACGGGCGGCCCGACCCGGCCGCCGCGCGGACCGCTGTCGGCCGAGCAGCGCACGGTCGTGCGCCGCGACACCGAGCGGGCCCTCGCGTACCGCCGCTCGCGCGCCTGATGCGGATCTCGCGCCTGATCTCGGCGGTGGACTCCCACACGGAGGGCATGCCCACCCGCGTCGTCACCGGCGGGATCGGGGTGATCCCGGGCGCCACGATGAACGAGCGGCGCCTCCACTTCCTGGCGCACCTCGACCACCTGCGCCACTTCCTGATGGACGAGCCGCGGGGCCACGCGGCGATGAGCGGCGCGATCCTGCAGCCGCCCACGCGAGACGACTGCGACTTCGGGGTGCTGTACATCGAGGTGTCCGGCTGCCTGCCGATGTGCGGGCACGGCACGATCGGCGTGGCGACCGTGCTCGTCGAGACCGGCATGGTGCCGGTGGTGGAGCCGGTGACGACGATCCGCCTCGACACCCCCGCGGGGCTCGTGATCGCCCGGGTCGCGGTCAGCGACGGCCACGCGGACGCGGTCACGATCGAGAACGTCCCCAGCTATCCCGAGCGGCTCGACGCGGTCGTCGAGGTGCCGGGCTACGGGGCGATCCCCTACAGCCTCGCGTTCGGCGGCAACTTCTACGCGATGGTCGAGCTGGACGCCGTCGGCCTGCCCTTCGACCGGGCGCAGCAGCGCCGGATCGTCGAGGCGGGTCTCGCGATCATGCGGGCGATCAACGAGACGGACGCCCCCTCGCATCCGGAGATCGAGGGCGTCGACCACTGCCACCACGTCGAGTTCCTGGCGCCCGGTTCCGATGCGCGGTACTCGCGGCACGCGATGGCGATCCACCCGGGCTGGTTCGACCGCTCCCCCTGCGGCACCGGCACCTCCGCGCGGATGGCGGAGCTCTGGGGTCGCGGGGCGCTGCCGCTCGGCACCGACTTCGTGAACGAGTCGTTCATCGGCAGCCGCTTCGTCGGGCGCCTGGTCGCCGAGACGCAGGTCGCGGGCATCCCCGCGGTCGTGCCGACGATCACCGGGCGGGCGTGGGTGACCGGCCGCGGGGACTACATGCTCGACCCGACGGACCCCTTCCCCACCGGCTTCGTCTTCTGAGGGGCCGGCAGCCGGACGCCGGCTGAACGCCCCCTGGGCCCGTTCCCCCGGCTCCACTAGGGTGCTCGATCATCCGCGAGCGCGAGGAGCGGCGATGGCGAAGAAGAAGCGGTCCAAGAAGGCGAAGCAGCCGGCCGAGGAGAAGGCCGCGAAGCGGAAGGCGAGGCGCGCCGAGGAGAAGGCCGCGAAGCAGGCGAAGCGCGACGCGAAGGCCGCCG
>JBQCCU010000191.1:0-13969 GCA_051961935.1 Amnibacterium sp.
AGGCCGATTCCGCCGAGCGCACCGAGCGCGGGGATCACGCGGCCCGCCGCAGCAGCGCCCGGACGTCGATCCCGGCGGCGTCGAACTTGGTCGTCCGTGGCAGCACCGCCGCTCGTGCCCGCAGCACGCCCTCCTCGAGCCCGAAGACCCGGCTCGCCTCGATCGTGCCGCCGTCGGTCACCGCACCGGTCGGCGCGAGGACCTCCGTCACCCGCCGCCGCCCGGAGGCCAGCAGCTCGCAGTGCACCACGAGCTCGACGCAGGCGGCGACCGTCGGCACGACGAACGCCGCGTCGATGTTCCGGCCCGCGAGCAGCGGCAGCGTGCAGAGCTTCGTGAGCGCGTCGCGCGCCGAGTTCGCGTGGATGCTGCACGCGCCCGGGATGCCCGAGTTGAGGGCGATGAGGAGGTCGAGCGCCTCCGCCTCCCGCACCTCGCCGACGACGAGCCGGTCGGGTCGCATCCGCAGCGCCTCCTTGATCAGCCGGCGGAGCGTCACCTCGCCGGCGCCCGCGAGGCTCGGCTGCCGGCACTGGAGCGCGACGGCGTCGCGCCCCGGCGACTTGAGCTCGAACGTCTCCTCCACCGTGATCACCCGATCGGAGGGGCGGCCCGCCGCGAGCAGCGCGTTCAGGAGGGTCGTCTTGCCCGCCTGGGTCGCCCCGGAGACGAGCACGTTCAGCCCGACGAGCATCGCCGCGCGCAGGAACCGGGCGGCCTCCTCGGGGAGCGAGCCCCGTCCCACGAGGGCGTCGAGGTCGACGACGCGGTCGGAGAACTTGCGGATGTTCACGGCCCAGTGCCGGCGCGTGATGTCGGGGATCACGACGTGCAGGCGAGAGCCGTCGGGCAGCGACGCGTCGACGAACGGCGACGACAGGTCCACCCGCCGCCCGCTCGTCACGAGCATGCGCTCCACGAGGTCGCGCACCTCCTGCTCGGCGAGCACGATCGGCGTGAGCTCCGCGACCCCGCCGCGGGCGGCGAAGACCCGGGTGGGCCCGTTGATCCAGATCTCCTCGACCTCGGGGTCGTCGAGCAGCGGCTGCAGGGGCCCGAATCCGGTGAGCTCCGCGACGATCCGCCGCTCCGCCTGCCGCTCGTCGGGGATGCGCGGCGCGCCGGAGGCGACCGCCTGCTCGGCGTAGCGCCGCATCTCCTGTCGCACCGCGTCCACCGGGCCGTCGTCGGGGAGGTCGCCGCGCCGCGCGCGCTCCCGCACCACGGCGCTGATCAGCTGGATGGGGTCCGCCACACGGGTCAGTGTCATCGCAGGGTCGCGACGCCGGCGGGACTTGTCCACAGGCGGCGGACCGGCGGCTGCGGCGCGGCCGGACGCCGGGTCGGCTCCCCCGCCGCGTCGGGGGCCGCCGCTACACTGAGGCCGCCCGTTGCGGGAGTGGTGGAATTGGCAGACACGCAGGATTTAGGTTCCTGTGCTTCGGCGTGAGGGTTCGAGTCCCTCCTTCCGCACCCGCCGCGGTGTCGCGGCGCTCGCCGCTGGAGCCGAGGGAAGGACGCCGTGCACCTGGCCGCCCTGATCCCGTTCCTCGACCCGACCGAGCTCATCCACGCCTTCGGCCCATACGCGGTGCTCGGCGTGTGCCTCCTCATCTTCGCGGAGACCGGGCTGCTGATCGGCTTCGTCTTCCCCGGCGACACCCTGCTCATCATCACGGGCCTGCTGTCCCGGCACGACGTGCACGGGCTCGGCGTGAGCATCTGGATCGCCGCACCGGCCATCGGCATCGCCGCGTTCCTCGGCGGCGAGTGCGGCTACTACATCGGGCGCAAGACCGGGCCCCGGATCTTCGAGCGCCGCGAGAGCGGGCTGTTCAGCCGGGAGCAGGTGAACCGCACCAACCGCTTCTTCGACAAGTACGGCGCGATCGCGGTGATCCTCGCCCGCTTCGTGCCGATCGTGCGCACCTTCGCACCGGTCGCGGCCGGCGTGGGGCGGATGCCGCAGAAGCGGTACAGCCTCTACAACCTGATGGGCGCGATCCTCTGGGGCTTCGGGATCACCTTCCTCGGCTTCCTGCTCGGCGGCATCCCGCCCGTGCGGTACTTCGTCGTGCACTACATCGACGTGATCCTGCTCGCCGCGGTCGTGCTGAGCCTCGGGCCGACGGCGCTGCACCTGCTCAGCAACCGGCGCAAGGCGAAGCGCGCGGCCGCCGCCGAGGAGGCCGCGACCGAGTGAGTCAGTCGGGCAGACTCGCCGCGAGCGCCCGGAAGGCCTGCCCCCGGTGGCTCGCGGCGTTCTTCTCCTCGGCGGAGAGCTCCGCCGCCGACCGCTGCTCCCCCTCCGGCACGAAGAGCGGGTCGTAGCCGAATCCGCCGCCGCCCGCCGGCGCGTCGAGCACCTCGCCGGGCCACTCCACCACGACCTCGTACCGCTCGTCGCCGTCCACGAGCACGGCGGCGCAGACGAACTGCGCGTGCCGGGCCGTGCGGTCCCCCAGGCGCTCGAGCAGCAGCCGCCGGTTGTCCGCATCGTCGCCGGTGCCGGCGTAGCGCGCGGAGTGGATGCCGGGAGCGCCGCCCAGCGCGTCGACGGCGATGCCGGAGTCGTCGGCGAGCGCCGGGAGCCCGGTCGCCGCGTTCGCCGCGCGCGCCTTGATCAGCGCGTTCTCGAGGAAGGTGTCGCCGTCCTCCACCGGGGAGGGGCCGCCGAACGGCACGAGCTCGACGCCCGGCAGCAGCGGTTCGAGGATGGCGCGCAGCTCGGCGACCTTGTGGGCGTTGCCCGTGGCGAGCACGATCCGCGGGAAGCGGTCCGCGACGCTCACGACGCCTGCCCGAGCGTGGTCAGCTGGATCTCGGTGAGCGCCCGCGTGCCGGCGAGGCCGAGGTCGAGCAGGCGGTCGAGCTCCCCCCGGTCGAACGGCGCGCCCTCGGCGGTGCCCTGCACCTCGACGAACAGGCCCCGGCCGGTGGCCACGATGTTCATGTCGGTCTCGGCACGGACGTCCTCGGTGTATGCCAGATCGAGCATCGGCGTGCCGTCGATGATGCCGACGGACACCGCGGAGACGCTGTCGACGAGCGGCAGCGAGCGCTGCGCGAGGAAGTGCTGCTCCCGGCCCCATGCGATCGCGTCGGCGAGCGCGACGTAGGCGCCCGTGATGGCCGCGGTCCTGGTGCCCCCGTCGGCCTGCAGCACGTCGCAGTCGAGCACGATCGTGTTCTCCCCGAGCGCCTTCGTGTCGACGACGGCGCGGAGGGCGCGGCCGATGAGCCGGGAGATCTCGTGCGTGCGGCCGCCGATGCGCCCCTTCACGCTCTCGCGGTCGCTGCGCTCGTTCGTGGCGCGGGGCAGCATCGCGTACTCGGCGGTGACCCAGCCGCGGCCCTTGCCCTGCAGCCAGCGCGGCACCCCGTTCGTGAACGACGCGGTGCAGAGCACCTTCGTCGCGCCGAAGGAGATGAGTGCGCTGCCCTCGGCCTGGGCGCTCCAGCCGCGCTCGATCGTGACGGGCCGCAGCTCGTCGTGGGCGCGGCCGTCGCGGCGTTCGGTCATCTGCGGGGTCCTCCGTCTTCGGGGTGCGGCGCGGGGATCGCGCCGGTCTGCACGAGGTCGACGCTCGGCACCTCGGGCCCGAGGAACCGGCGGGCGAGCGTCAGGAACGACCGGGCGTCGGTGCCGGTCGCCTCGAACACGTGCCGCGGCGGCCGGTTCGCCGTGCGGAGCAGGTCGTGCTCGACGAGCTGCCGGTACACGTCGTTGGCGGTCTCCTCCGCGCAGGAGACGAGCGCGACGTCCGGCCCCATCACGTAGCGGATGGCGGAGGCCAGCAGCGGGTAGTGGGTGCAGCCGAGCAGCAGCGTGTCGACGTCCGCGGCCTTCAACGGCTCGAGGTACTCCTCCGCCGCGGCGAAGAGCTCGGGACCGGTCGTGATGCCGGCCTCGACGAAGTCGACGAACCGGGGGCAGGCGGCCTGCACGACCTCGACCGCGGGATCCGCGACGAACGCGTCGACGTAGGCGTTCGAGCGCACCGTGCCCTCCGTGCCGATCACGCCGATCCGCTTCGTGCGGGTCTGCCGGGCCGCGGCCCGCACGGCGGGCAGCACCACCTCGACCACCGGGATGCCGGCGCCGATCGTGAACCGCTCCCGCGCGTCGCGGAACATCGCCGCGGACGCGGTGTTGCAGGCGATGACGAGCAGCTTGACGCCCTGGGCGACGAGGTCGTCGAGCACGGCGAGCGCGTACGCCCGCACCTCGGCGAGCGGCTTCGGCCCGTAGGGCGAGTGGGCGGTGTCGCCGACGTAGAGGATCGCCTCGTTCGGCAGCTGGTCGAGGATGGCGCGGGCGACGGTGAGTCCCCCGACGCCGGAGTCGAAGACCCCGATCGGTGCATCCGTCACGGGCGGGAAGCCTAACGGGCGCCGCCGGACGGCCGCCTACTCGCTGTCGCGGTGCTGGTGGGTGGCCACCACGATCAGGGTCACGGCGAAGGCGATCAGCACGACGGCGACGACGGCGGCGGGCACGTAGTCCCAGAGGACGGTGGAGGAGCCGCGCCCAGCAGCAGCGGCGGCGAGCCGGACCGGGACGCCCGGGTTTCCGAGCATGGGGGAAGGGACCTTTCGGGGAAAAGGCTGCTGCACCGGGTGGGTGGCCGGCGGACCGTCCGGCATGGGTGCGCCGGGCGTCCGTCGAGCGTACGGAGCGGACGACGACGCCCGGCAGTACCCAGTAGGGGGCACGCCGGGCCTCCGTAGGCTGCTGCCGTGAGCAGCACCGCGCTGATGACCGACCGGTACGAGCTGACGATGCTGGACGCCGCGCTCGGCGACGGCACCGCGGAGCGCCGCAGCGTCTTCGAGGTGTTCCCGAGACGGCTGCCGGGCGGCCGCCGCTACGGCGTGGTCGGCGGGATCGGGCGGCTGCTCGAGGCCATCGGCGAGTTCCGGTTCGGGGAGGCCGAGCTGCACTGGCTCGGCGCGCAGCGCATCGTGTCCGATCGCACCCTCGAGTGGCTGGCCGGCTACCGCTTCACCGGCACCGTCAGCGGCTACCGCGAGGGCGAGCTGTACTTCCCCTACTCGCCGCTGCTCACCGTCGAGGGCACCTTCGGCGAGGCGGTCGTGCTCGAGACGCTGATCCTCAGCGTCCTGAACGCCGACAGCGCGATCGCCACGGCCGCGGCGCGGATGGTGCAGGCCGCGAACGGCAGGCCCGTCGCCGAGATGGGCTCCCGCCGCGCGCAGGAGCGGGCGGCGGTGTCGGCCGCACGCGCCGCGTACATCGCCGGGTTCACGGCCACCTCCAACCTCGAGGCCGGCCGCCGGTGGAGCATCCCCACGATGGGGACCGCCGCGCACGCGTTCACGCTGCTCCACGACACGGAGGAGGACGCGTTCCGGTCGCAGATCGCGGCGATGGGCACGGGGACGACGCTGCTCGTCGACACCTACGACATCGCCGAGGGCATCCGCACCGCGATCCGCGTCGCGGGCACGGGGCTGGGCGCCGTCCGGATCGACTCCGGCGACCTGGCGGTGGTCGTCGGCGAGGTGCGCAGGCAGCTGGACGACCTCGGCGCGACCCGCACCCGGATCACCGTGACGAACGATCTCGACGAGTACGCGATCGCCGCCCTCGCCGCGATGCCGGTCGACGCGTACGGCGTGGGCACGGCGCTCGTGTCGGGCTCCGGGCATCCCGCCGCCGGCTTCGTCTACAAGCTCGTGGAGCACACCGACGCGTCGGGCGCTTGGCGACGGGTCGCGAAGCGCTCCACCCAGAAGGCCGGCCGGGGCGGTCGCAAGTGGGCGGTGCGCGAGTTCGACGGGGACGGCGTCGCGAGCGCCGAGCGCGTCGTCGTCAGCGACGAGGCGCCCGACCCGGACGGCGGCCGCCCGCTGGTCGTGCCGCTCCTCGTCGACGGCCGGCCGACGGCGGAGTACCTGGGGGCGGCGGGGGTCCGGGCGGCGCGGGAGCACCACGCCGCCGTGGTCCGCGAGCTGCCGCGGGAGGGCATGCGCCTGTCCGGCGGCGATCCCGCCATCCCGACCGTGTTCGAGGACGGTCAGTCGCGCAGCGTGTCGTAGATCTTCTTGCAGTCCGGGCAGATCGGGAACTTCTGCGGATCCCGGCCAGGCACCCACACCTTGCCGCAGAGCGCGCGCACCGGCTTGCCGGTGACGGCGGACTCGAGGATCTTCTCCTTCTGCACGTAGTGGGCGAACCGGTCGTGGTCGCCGTCCTCGATCTGCTCCCCGCTCAGCAGCTCCTCGAGCTCCCGGTCGAGGGTCGAGGTGCCGCCGCCGGGCTCGGTCGTGCTGTCGCGAGGCATGGGGACAGGGTATTCCGCTCCCGGCGGGCGCGGTGTCACATCCGGACGGCCGCGGCGAGGATCTCCGGCCCGCGCCGCTCGAACACGCGCGCGCCGAGCTCGAGCCCCAGGACGAAGACGGCGGACCCGATCACGAGGCCCACCACCGCCGACGCGACGAACCAGAAGCCGGGCCCCACCAGGCCGAGCACGGCGAGCAGGACGGCGGGCAGCGCCGGCAGGAACTGGCCGAGGAACGTGATCGACTGCACCGCCGCGGTGAGCCCGCTCGACGAGTTCGGCTGCTGGAACGGCGAGGCCCCCGGCTGCGGGACCGGGTACGGCAGCCGGGCCGACGAGACGGAGCCGAGCCCCATGCCGGTGAGGAAGAGGCAGCCCGCCACCCCGAGCTCCCCGAACCCGGCCATCGGATCGCCGTAGAGGATCCCCGCGACGATGGAGCCGGCGATGAGCACCGGCGCCCCGACCGCGATCACCGGCGTGAGGCGTCCGAGGCGGTCGGCGCGGCCGCGGACGCCGGCGGCCACATGCAGCCAGATGGCCGTGCTGTCGTAGGCGATGTCGTTGTGCGAGAGCCAACCGAGGAAGAGGGCGACGATCGGCACCGGCAGCAGCGCGAGCACGCGACCGGGCACCCCCACGAAGCCGAGCACGAGGACCATGACGAGCGGCGTGATCGGCACGACGAGGATGCTGACCCGGTAGCGCACGTCCCGGCCCCAGTAGGTGAGGCTGCGGGCCGCGATCGCGCCGCCCGGCGTGGCGGGCAGCCGGGCGAACCAGCCGAGGCCGCTGTAGGCCTGCAGCCGGCCGTGCCGGCTCGGGGTCACGAGGGTGCGCGCCACGAGCGCCCGCCAGGCGAGGGCGAGCAGGCCCGCGGTGACGGCGGCCTCGAGCAGCTGCAGCACGCCGGCCGCCGAGCCGGCCGCGACGGTCGCCGGCGCCGCCCAGGACGCCCCGAGCGGCGTCCAGCCGAGCACCGCGGCGAGCACCGCGGCGTCGTGCGCGCCGGACGGCCCCATCCGCACCGTGCTCAGCAGCACGATGAGCGGCGAGATCAGCACGAGGCCGACGACCGCGATCCCCGCGAGCGCCTCCCGGGAGCGGCGCGTGGCGAGCAGCAGCCCGGCGGCCGCCGCGCTGATCCGTGCGACGAGCACGCAGATCACCACGGTGAGCGGCGCCGCGAGCACGGCCACGAGGAACGCGCCGGGCGACCGGGACCAGGTGGCGATCGTCGCCAGCGCCACGAGGGTGATCACGAGCGCGGGGATCGAGACGAGCGCGGCGACCGCGAGCGCGATCGCGAGCCGGGTGCGGTCGACCCCGAAGAGGGCGAAGCGCCGCGGATCCAGGGTGTCGTCGACGCCGAGGAGCAGGGGCACGACGAGGAAGCCGAGCACGGTCACCGAACCGCCGATGACGACGACCGGCCCCGCGATCGGCACCGGCACGAAGCGCAGGCCGATCAGCGCGACGACGGCGAGCACGGTGACCGCTCCCCCGTAGAGCAGGCCGATGACGATGCCGACGACCTGCCACGTGCTCCGCCGGAACGCGTTCGCGGTGAGCTGGAGCTTCAGTCGGAGAAACTGTGCAACCACTCGAGCCCCTCCGCGGCCTTCCGCCCGCCCGCGAGGTCGACGAAGCGGTCCTCGAGGCTCTGCTCGCCGCGCACCTCGTCGACCGTGCCGGCCGCGAGCACCTTCCCGCCGATGATGATCGCCACGTGGTCGCAGACCCGCTGGATGAGGTCCATCCCGTGGCTCGAGAGCACGACGGTGCCGCCCGCGCGCACGTACCGCTGCAGGATCTCGACGATGTTCGCCGCCGAGACCGGGTCGACCGACTCGAACGGCTCGTCGAGCACGAGCAGCCGCGGCGAGTGGATCATCGCGCAGGCGAGCGCGATCTTCTTCGTCATGCCGGCCGAGTAGTCGGCGACGAGCCGGCCGGTCGCGTCCTCGAGACCGAAGGCCTGCACGAGGTCGGCCGTCCGCCGCTTCACGGTCGCCGCGTCGAGGCCGCGGAGCACGCCGGAGTAGTGGAGCAGCTGCGCGCCGGAGAGCCGGTCGAAGAGGCGGAGCGCGTCGGGCAGCACGCCGATCGCGCGCTTGGCCCGCTCCGGCTCGCGCCAGACGTCGATGCCGTGCACGTGCACGACGCCGGTGTCGGGCCGGAGGAGCCCGGTGATCATTGACCGGGTCGTGGTCTTGCCCGCGCCGGTCGGACCGACGATCCCGTAGTCGGAGCCGGGCTCGACGACCAGGTCGATGCCGGCGACCGCGATCGTGGGACCGAACCGCTTCGCGAGGCCCTCGATGCGCAGCACGGGACGCCCGGCCAGCCGCGACGGCGCGGCCGGGGGTGCCGGCGCCTCCGCGACCGGCTCGCGCACGGGCTCGGGTGCGGCGTCGACCGGCTCGGCCACCGGGGCACGCCCCGGTGCCTCCGCGGCGGGCAGCAGCACGGTCGCGTCGTCGTCGGACGCCGCGGGGAGCGGATCCACGGCGGGCAGCACGGTGGTCGGGTCGTCGCCGGCGACCGGCAGCAGCTCGGTCGTGCCCTCGGGCGCGATCTCGAGGGTCCGGCCGTCCTCCGCCGCCTCCGGGGCCGCGGCCTTCGCGGGAGCGCGGGTGCGGGCCGGCTCGGCCGCCGACTCGGCGGCCCGCGTCGCGGGCTTGCGGGTGCCGCTGCGCGCGGTCGACCGCATCGCGCCCGGCTCCCCGGTCGTCGCCTTCGGGCGCGCGGTGCCGGTGCGCGGCTTCGCAGGCCGCTTCGCGGCGGCGCGCGCGGGGGCCTCGCCGGGGGCTGCGGCCCGCTGCTCCGGGCCTCCGTCCGTCGGTGCACCGTCGGCTGCGGGAGTCACACGGGCACGGTAGCAACCGTCCCGGTCAGGCCGCCGGGCACGCCGGGCCTGGCAGCGGGCTGCACGCGGACCGGTCGATTAGCATGGCGTCCCGGCGCATCCGCCCCCGTGCGCGCCCGATCGCCTCCGAGCGCGACCGCCCCCGATCGAACGGATCTCCGTGACCACAGCCGTGACCGCGACCCGCCCCGTCCGGGCGGCACGGCGCCCGACCTACTGGGCCCGGTACCGGCACGCGCTGTGGCTGCTGACCACCCGCGACCTCAAGGTCCGCTACACGACGAGCGTCCTCGGCTACCTCTGGTCGATCATCGACCCGCTGCTGATGGCGGGCATCTACTGGTTCGTCTTCACGGTGGTGATCCCCCACGGCCGGGCGGGCCAGGAGCCGTACATCGTGTTCCTGCTGTCGGCGCTGCTGCCCTGGACGTGGTTCAGCGGCAACCTCTCGGACGGGACGCGAGCGTTCCGATCCGAGGCGAAGCTCATCCGCTCGGTGAAGATCCCCCGGAGCATCTGGATCCTCAGGCAGATCGCGTCGAAGGGCATCGAGTTCCTGATCAGCCTGCCGGTCATCGCGTTCTTCGCGCTCGTGACCCTGAAGCCGCCGGTGCTCGGCGCGCGGATCTACCTGCCGCTCGCGCTGGTGCTGCAGATCGTGCTGACGGTGGGCCTCAACCTGATCATCGCCCCCGCGTCCGTGTTCCTGCGGGACCTGGAACGGGTCGTGAAGCTGGCCACCCGCCTGCTGTTCTACGCCGCCCCGGTGATCTACTCGTTCAAGCTCGGCAACCCGCTCCTGCACTTCCTGTACGGCCTGAACCCGATCGTCGGGTTCCTCGAGCTCTACCGCGCGTGCTTCTTCCCCGAGGTGCTCGACTGGGCCTACGTGCTGGAGTCGGCGATCGTCTCCCTCATCCTGTTCGCGGTCGGCACGGTCGTGTTCCGCCGGAGCGTCCCGCGCGTGCTGAAGGAGATCTGAGTGGCGGCGGTCATCTCGGTCGAGGACGTGGGCATCCGGTTCAAGCGGAACCGGCAGCGCACCCGCAGCTTCAAGGACCTGTTCGCGACCGGTGAGCGACGCCAGAAGCCCGACGAGTTCTGGGCACTCCGGAACGTCTCCTTCGAGGTGAACCAGGGCGAGTCGATCGGCGTCGTCGGCCGCAACGGGCAGGGCAAGTCGACGCTCCTGAAGCTCGTCGCCGAGGTCATGCTCCCCGACGAGGGCCGGGTCGCGGTCCGCCGCGGCGTCGCTCCCCTGATCGAGATCACCGGCGGCTTCGTCGAGGACCTCTCGGTGAAGGACAACATCTACCTGTCCGCCGGCCTGCACGGGAAGAAGCGGGACGAGATCGACGCCGAGTTCGACGAGATCATCGAGTTCGCCGAGATCAAGGACTTCGTCAACACCCCCTACCGGCACCTCTCCTCCGGCATGAAGGTGCGCGCGGCGTTCAGCGTCGTGTCGCGGATGGACGAGCCCATCCTGCTCGTCGACGAGGTCCTCGCCGTCGGCGATCGGGGCTTCCGCAACAAGTGCTACACCCGCATCGAGGAGATGCTCGACGAGGGCCGCACGCTGTTCTTCGTCTCCCACAACGCCGCGGACCTGAAGCGCTTCTGCCAGCGGGGGCTCTACCTCGACAAGGGCCGCCTGCAGTTCGACGGCGGCATCGAGGAGGCCTTCGACCGGTACGACAGCGACTACTCCGGCTGAGGCGGCTCAGCGCGGCTGCAGCGGACCGACGGTGCCCTCGACGGGCGCGTAGGTGCCGGGCGCCGTCTGCTGGAGGTGGATCGTGTGCGTGAAGCCCGCGGGCTTCACCTTCCCGCCCTCGAGCAGGCTCCCCGCCACGCCGGCGTCGACGGCCACGCCGTAGCGGTCCGCCAGGGTCTGCTGCACGAGCGCCCGCTCGTCGCCGAGCCGCGTGAGGCCCGCCACCGCGGCGAGCACCCCCGGTACGGCCGCGACGACCGCGAGCACCGCCGCCGTGATCGTCACCGCGAGCCCCGAGCGCTTCCGCGCGAGCAGCGGCGCGAGCACGACCGGGGCGACCGCGAGCACGGTCGCGACCAGGAACCAGACGAGCGCGGGGATGAACGCGTCCATCTGGGCGGGGCCGAAGAAGGGGATGGGCATTCGACTCCTCGAGCGCGGGCGGGACCGACCGACGCTAGCACCGGGATGCACGGGCCTCGCGTCCCACGGTCGGCGAGGCTCCAGCCCGGGTTCCTAGGATCACCGTCCATGGCGAAGACCCCTGACCTCGACCCCGAGCGGCTCCAGACGGGCTGGACGAAGCAGGGCTTCGACCGCATCCTGTCCGTGCAGCGCCCCGCCGTGCTCGCGCACCTGCGGTCGGTGCGGCGGCAGAAGCCGGACGCGACGCCGGCGGAGGTGATCGCGGTGCTGGAGCAGCGCTACCTCGCCGCCGTGACGACCGCCGGTGCGGCGGCCGGCGCCGCCGCGGTGCTGCCGGGCGTCGGCACGGCGGCGTCGATCGCGATCAGCGGCGCGGAGACGGTCGGGTTCCTCGAGGCGAGCGCGCTCTTCGCCCAGTCGTTGGCGGAGCTGCACGGCATCGCCGTGGAGGATCCGGAGCGCTCCAGCACCCTCGTGATGGCGCTGATGCTCGGCCCCCCGGCGCGAACCTCGTGCAGCAGTTCGCGGGCGAGGCGAACGGCACCGGCCCGACGCGCGCCGCCTACTGGGGCGAGATGGTCACCCAGCGGCTGCCGAAGCAGCTGCTGAACCGGCTGACCGACCGCATCCGCAAGCGGTTCGTGCAGCGCTTCGCGACCCGGCAGGGGGCCTCGGTCGTGATGCGGGCCGTGCCGTTCGGGGTCGGCGCCGTGCTCGGCGGCGGCGGCAACCACCTCGCCGGCCGCAAGGTGATCACGGCGACGCGGAGCGCCTTCGGCCCGGCGCCCGCGGTGTTCCCCGACGGCGTCACGGTCGGCTCGCCGAAGCGGGCCCTGCGCACGGAGTGACGCTCAGACCCGCAGCCAGAGGAACTCGAGCGGGGCGAGCTCCACGTCCGTCCAGAGGTCCGTCGCCGCGTCGGTGACGAGGTCGCGGGCGGACGGGGGCATCGCCGAGAACGCCTCCGCGGGAACCGTCTGCGGCTCCTCGGACACGTTCGCGAGCACGAGCACGGTGCCGTCGGCGCCGGGCCGCTGGTAGCCGAGCACGTGCCGGTTGTGCGTGTGGAAGCCGACGAGCGTGCCGCCCGCGAACTCGTCGGTGGCGCGGCGCACGGCGAGGAGCCGGCGCAGCCCCCGGTAGATGGTGCCCGCGTCCGTGTCGGCGTCGTAGCGCTCCGCGTACCGCTCGGCCGGATAGACCGGCCGGTGCACCCAGCGGCTGTCGCCCGCATGGTCGGGGTCGGCGAGGGCGCCGTAGTCGTTCAGCTGCCCGACCTCGTCGCCGAGGTAGATGAGCGGCAGGCCCCCGGTCGAGAGGGCGATCGAGTGCGCGAGCAGGATGCGCTGGGCCGCGCCGGGCTCCCCCGACTCGAGGCCCGCGAGGGACGCCGTCGTGCCGGACACGCGCGCGTCGCCGGTGCGCGGGTTCTCCTGGAACGGCACCCCGCGCGCGAAGCTGCCGGGGAACCGGTTCACGTAGAAGGCGTTCAGGAACCGGCGGTGCTCGAACCCGTCGATGCCGAACTCGGCCGCGTCCTCGTCGGCGAAGGTCCAGCCGATGTCGTCGTGGCTGCGCACGTAGTTCACCCAGGCGCAGCCGGGGTCGATCGCGTGCCGGCGCTCCAGCGCCTGCGCCAGCAGCGTCGCGTCCCGCGTGGCGAGCGCCTCCCACGTGAGCGCCATCTGCAGCGGGTTGTACGAGAGCTGGCACTCCTCCGGCGCGATGTACTGCGCCACCTCGTCCGGATGCACGATGGCCTCCGACTTGAACAGCACGGCCGGGGCGGCGATCCGGCAGACGGCGTTGAACGCCTGCAGCAGCGTGTGCGCCTGCGGCAGGCTCTCGCAGGCGGTGCCGAGCTCCTTCCAGATGAACGCGACCGCATCCATCCGCAGCACCTCGACGCCCTGGTTCGCGAGGAAGAGCAGCTCCCCCGCCATCGCCTCGAACACGGCCGGGTTCGCGTAGTTCAGGTCCCACTGGAAGGAGTAGAAGGTGGACCAGATCCAGCGGCCGTCCGGCAGCTGCACGAACGAGCCCCGGTGGTCGTCGGGGAAGATCTCCCGCGTGGTGCGCTCGTACCGATCCGGCATCGTGCGGTCGGGGAAGATCCGGTAGTACGCCTCGTACTCGGGGTCGCCGGCGAGCGCGCGCCTGGCCCACTCGTGCTCGTCGCTCGTGTGGTTGAAGATGAAGTCGACGACGAGCGAGATGCCCGCGGCGCGCAGGTCCGCGGCGAGCGCCCGCAGGTCGTCCATCGTCCCGAGCGCCGGGTTCACCTCCCGGTAGCTCGAGACGGCGTAGCCCCCGTCGGAGCTCTGCTCCGGGGCGCGGAACAGCGGCATGAGGTGCAGGTAGGTGAGCCCCAGCTCCCGGAAGTACGGGATGCGGTCCCGCACGCCCTCGAGGTCGCCCGCGTACCGGTCCACGTAGCAGACGCCGCCGAGCATCCGGTTCGACAGGAACCAGCCCGGATCGGCCTCCCGCGCCGCGTCGAGCGCCTTCAGGTCGTCGGGCCGCTCCTGCCAGCTCCGGGCGGCGTGCGCGAGCAGCGCGGCGAGCTGGTCGAGGCAGTCCTCGCGCTGCCCGTACAGCTCGGCGAACAGGGCGAACAGGCGCGGGAAGTGCAACCGCAGCCGTTCGTTG
>JBQCCU010000192.1:0-2651 GCA_051961935.1 Amnibacterium sp.
ACACCCACCTGGCGCTCACCGAGCGGGCGCTCGAGGCCGGAAAGCACGTGCTGCTCGAGAAGCCGCTCGCGCGCAGCGTGGCGGACGGGGAGGCCCTCGTGCGGCTCGCGGACCGGGGCCCCGGGCTGCTGATGGTCGCCCACGTCGTGCGCTTCTTCGCGGGCTACGCCGCCCTCCGGGACCTCGTCTCGGCGGGACGGATCGGCGAGGTCCGCGCCGCGAGGGCGCAGCGGCTCTCGGCGGCCGGCGGCCGCCCGCCCTGGCTCGACGACGAGGAGCGGTCCGGCGGGATCCTGCTCGACCTCGCCATCCACGACTTCGACCAGCTGCTGCTCGTGCTCGGGCCGGCCGGGGCGGTCACCGTCACCGCGTCGCCCGACGGCACGGTGACCGCTGCGGTGGAGCACGCCGCCGGCCGCTCGGGACCCGTCCGGGTCGGCTGGGACCTCCCCGCCGGCACGCCGTTCACCACCGTCCTCGACGTCGAGGGCGACGCCGGCCGGGCGACCTACACGTTCCAGGGGGAGCCCGCGGACCGCAGCGAGCTCGCGGTCGAGGACGCGACCGGCCGCCGCCTCGAGGCGGTGCCGCCGGGCGCGCCCTACGCCGCGCAGGCGGCCGCCTTCCTGGAGGCCGTGCGCTCCGGGGTGCCGCCACGGCAGGGCGGCGCGGCCGAGTCGCTCGCGGCGCAGCGCCTCGCCCTCGCCGCCCGCACCTCGCTGGTCGAGGGGCGCCGCGTCGAGCTCGCCCCCTGACCCTCAGCCGAGCAGCGCCCGCAGGCCGGACGGCAGCGCCGACTCCGGCAGCGTGTACGTCTCGGTCGTCGCCGACTCCTCCTCCACGGCGAAGTCGTAGACGAACGCGTCGGGCCGCGGCGGGGCGTCCGTGGCCGGATGCGCCCGCAGCGCCTCGAGGATTTGCGCGACCGTCGCCGCATCCGTCACCTCGGTCGTCCGCGTGAGGCCGGCGAAGCCGCCGCTGCGCGTGACGACGATGCGGGTCATGCGGCCTCGACGCCCACCGCGCGCCAGGCGTCGATCACCACCTGGCGTTCCGCACTGCCGTAGAGCTTCGCCGCGGCGCTCGCCGTCGCGCCCGCGAAGTCGGCGAACGTGGCCGTCGGGCGCAGCTGCCCGCCGGTGAGGGCGGCGTACCAGACGTGGCCCGCCGTGTCCCAGCTGTTGCCGCCGAGCCCCACCGCGGCGAGGTAGAAGGCGTGGTTCGGGATGCCGGAGTTCGTGTGCACGCCGCCGTTGTCGCTCGCGGTGCGCACGTAGCCGCTCATCGTCGCGGGCTGCGGGTCCTTCCCGCCCAGCTGCGGGTCGTCGTAAGCCGTGCCGGGGGCCTTCATCGAGCGCAGCGCCACCCCGGAGATGCCGGCCGCGAGCAGGCCGGCCCCGATGAGCCAGTCCGCCTGCGCGGCCGTCTGGTTCAGCGTGTACTGCTTCACGATCGAGCCGAAGACGTCCGACACCGACTCGTTCAGCGCGCCCGACTGGCCCTGGTAGGCGAGATTCGCGGTCGCGCCGGTCACGCCGTGGGTGAGCTCGTGGCCGATCACGTCGACCGAGATGGTGAACCGGTTGAACAGCACGCCGTCGCCGTCGCCGAAGACCATCTGCGTGCCGTCCCAGTAGGCGTTGTCGTAGCCCTGCCCGAAGTGCACGGAGCCGAGCAGGGGGAGGCCCCTGTCGTCGATCGAGTTGCGGCCGTAGACGTCCTGATAGAGCGTCCACGTGTCGCCGAGGCCGTCGTAGGCCTCGTTCACCGCGACGTCGCCGGTCGCGGCCGCGCCCTCGTCGCGGACGAGCCGCCCGGGCAGGTCCTCCAGGTGCCGCGCGTCGTACACGCTGCGGTGCTCGTGCGCGGCGGTGACCCCCTCCGCGGGCGCCTCCGGCCTCGCGGCCCAGCGGCGCTCGCCGAACCCTGCGGTGAGCGCGAGGGTGCGGCCGGCCGCGTCGCGCACGGCCTGGTCGTCGTGCCGGGCGAGGGCCTCGAGGATGTACGGCGGCACGATGCCGCAGACGGCGTGCGGATGGCGGGGCATGGGCGGCTCCTTCGGTCGCCGGCCGGGCGCCGGCGTGCTGCGACTGTAGGCGCGGGGGCCGACGAGGGCCAGGGCTGCAGCGCGCCGACCGGCCCGCTGGGTGCTTCCGGATCGTGACCGGACGGGGGTCACGGGCGGGGGACAGCGACCGCTACCGTTCCCTCATCGGCCGGCGCTCGTGGTGGGGCCCGGCCGGAGACGGACACCTCCCGAGAGTGCGGGGGCGGAACCGGTCGCTGTGGTGGACGACCGGCAGCCGCATCCGCCCGGCGGCCCGAGCGCGGCTCGTGGCCGCCGGCTCGCGGGGGCTCAGTCCGGCTCGGACGAGCGCCGTGGCGGGCGCCGCCTCGACGAGCGCGCCTTCGCGGTGATCAGCACCACGGCGGCGGCGAGCAGCAGGGCGAGCACGAGCAGGGCGGGCAGCAAGCGGACTCCTCTGACGGGACGGACGGCACCCGGCGGGGGAGGTCGCCGGATGGGGCGGAGCGACGCTGCTCGCGAGAACGTTCGCAGAGAAAAGCCGCGAACCGACCCCGTTTCGAGGTGTTTCCTGGGTGTTCCCCTGGGAAGCAGGGGCGGTCTCCGTCATCCGCGCCGGATATCG
>JBQCCU010000193.1:0-2235 GCA_051961935.1 Amnibacterium sp.
TTGGTGTTTTGGGGCCCCGCGTTTTTCACCCGCGTTCAGTTCAAATTCGCGGCGCCCTTCGTGGCGTGTGGTGGGTGTTATGGTCAATGAACCCGGGGGGCGTCAGGCCAGGCGGTCGAGCCGGTCCCGGACGCGGGTGAGGTCGTCCTCGGCGTCCTCCGCCGCGCGGCGCGTCCTCCGCTCGTCGGACCGCCGGTCGCGCACCTCCCGCTCGGCCTGCCGGACGTCGTCCTCCGCGGCGTCGAGGCGCTGCTGGAGGTCCGCGATCCGCTGTCGCAGGTCGTCCACGCGCCCTTCGGCGTCGTCGCGCCTGCGGTCGGCGTCGGCGAGGTCGTCCTCCGCGTCCTGCTCGGCGCGCCGCGCGCGGTCGCGGATGCGCTCGGCGTCGGCGACGGCGCGCTCCGCGTCACGGCGCTCCGCCTCGCGCTTCGCGCCCGCGGCCTCGTCACCCCGCTTCGCCGGGGGCGCGGCCTTCCGCGCCGGGGTCGCGGCGGCCCGATCCGGCCGGAGTACCGGCGGCGCCTCCGGCAGGGCGACGAGCTCCGCGATCGGGGCGTCCTCGAGCCCGTCCGGCGGCAGGGCTCTGACGAGCCGCCCGGACGCGACGGCGCCGCCGGCCGCCTCGTCGAGGACCGCCGCGGTGAGGGTCGCCGTGATCTCCTCCACGACCGCGGACCCGGGCGGCCTGCCCGCTTCCGCGCCGATTACGACGGCGGCGTCCGTCGCCTCCGCGACCCGGTCGCGGCGCTCCGTGCCCAGCTCCTTCAGGCGCCCCCCGTCGAGCGCCTCCTGCGCCTGCCGCAACGCGGTCCCGACGGCCAGAACCGCGTGCACGAGCTCGGGTCGCTCCCGGACGAGGCGGTCGACGAGCGAGGCGGCCGCAGTCGGCCGCGGCAGCCGGTTCACCGCCGACGCCGCCTCCCGGTCCCCGGCCTTCCGCAGCGCTCCCGCCCGAGCGGTCCGTGCGGCGACGAAGCCCTCCGGCGGCAGCCCGTAGAGCTCCGCGGCCGCGGTCGCGACGGGGTCGTCGGCTGCGGCCACGCATCCCTCGATTCCGGTACGGCGTTGCTTGGGGTTCGGTAACAGATCGGGTTCGACCGGCCGCGTGGACACGGGACGGTCAGACGCCTTTCGTAGCATGCCGGAATGCCCGGCTCCGCTCCCCGTCGTATCGGAACCGCCTTCTCCGCCTTCCTCGGCATGATCGCCGTCGCCGTGATCGCCGGCGTGATGGTGGCGGTGGCGGTGACGCCGGCCATCGCGCTCACCGGTACGACCGCGAAGAACGGCATCGGACTCTTCGAGAACCTGCCCACCGATCTGAAGATCGCGCCGCTCGACCAGAAGACGAAGATCTACGCGAAGTCCGGCGGCAAGGAGGTCCTGCTCGCGTCGTTCTACGCCCAGGACCGCGAGGTCATCCCGTGGAGCCGGATCACGACCACGGTGAAGAACGCCACGCTCGCGGCGGAGGACGTGCGCTTCTACAGCCACGGCGGCGTCGACCCCACCGGCATCATCCGTGCGACCGTCGCCGACCTGCTCGGCAAGAGCGTGCAGGGCGCGTCGACGATCACGCAGCAGTACGTGAAGAACGTCTGCGTGCAGGAGGCGGAGCAGCTGCACACGCAGGCCGCGGTGACGAAGGCCTACAACGTGTGCATCGACCCGTCGGTGGGCCGCAAGCTGCGTGAGGCGCGGCTCGCCATCGCGCTGGAGAAGAAGTACTCGAAGGACCAGATCCTGCTCGGGTACCTGAACATCGCCCCGTTCGGCGGCCGGGTGTACGGCATCCAGTCCGCCGCGCAGTACTACTACGGCGTCGACGCCGACAAGCTCTCCGTCGCTCAGGCCGCGAGCCTGCTCGCGATGGTGAACAACCCGAACGTGCTGCGGATCGACGAGAAGGCGAACATCGCCGGCAACGAGAGCCGCCGCAACTACATCCTCGGCAACGAGCTCTCCCACAAGCTCATCTCGCAGGCGCAGTACGACACGGCCGTGAAGACCCCGGTGAAGCCGAACATCACCGCGCCGAAGACCGGATGCCAGGCGGCCGGCGTCGCCGGGTACTTCTGCGACTACGTCGTGAACACGATCCTCGGCAGCAGCGCGTTCGGGAAGACCTACGACGACCGCTACGCGAACCTGCAGAGCGCCGGCTGGAAGGTGTACACGACGCTGAACCTGGACCTCGAGAAGAAGGCCCAGTCGGTGATGAACACCTACATCCCG
>JBQCCU010000194.1:0-2354 GCA_051961935.1 Amnibacterium sp.
GCCGAGCCCCGGCAGCGCGGCGAGCAGGGCGGGCAGCTCCGTCACGTCCACCAGCACGTCGAGGTCGTGGTGGTCCCGCGTCGCCGCGCCGAGCAGGGCGTCCACGCCCCAGCCACCGACCACCGTGCAGCGGACCCCGGCCGCGGCGAGTGCGCCGTACAGCCGGAGGGCGGCGCCCGCATCGAGCGTCGCCGGGCCCGGTGCCGCCGTCGTGCCGAGGTCGAAGACGGCGAGGGGCACCGCGAGGTCTCCCCGCCCGTCCGGGCCCACCTCGGCGACGGCGATCCGCTCGAACACGAGTCGCGCGCCCCGCTGCGGCCGACCGGATGCGGTGACGGTCGCGTGGGCGCGGTAGCCCGCGCGCTGGTGGGCAGGCAGCTCGGGCCGGGCCCCGGTGCGCTGCTCGAGCGCTCCGAGCAGCGCCTCATGCGCCCGCGGCAGCGCATCCGACTCGATGAGGTCGACGCGCACGTCGTGGCCCGGGCCGAACCAGGCCTCCTCGCCCACGACGCCCGACAGGGGCGGCAGGGTCGCGGCCGCCTCCCGGACCACGGCCAGGACCGCGTCGTACCCCGCGTCGGTGGCCACGTTCGGCACGAGCGTGACGTGGAGCGGCCACGCGGCCCGGTCGATCCACTCACCGACCTGCAGCGGGACGAGTGGCAGGACGACGGCGTAGACCGCGGGGGCAGGCATGCGAGCAGGCTCGCACGCCTGCTGCGGACCCCGCGAACTCGGGGGAGAGCGGGGCGGATCCTCCTGCCTACGCTGGCGACATGGGGCTCCTCACGCCGGTCGTGCGCACCGGGATGCGGCTCTGGTACGCGAAGACGAACGCCGACCGCATCATGGCGCCGACGCCGCGCGACAAGCCCGTCTACGAGACGGGTGAGCCCGCCGCCCGCCGCGTGCTGCTGCTCGGGAACGGGCCGACGCACGGGTGGGGCGTGATGACGCACCAGCTCGCCCTGACCGGCCATCTCGGCCGGGCCCTCGCCGCGCGCACGGACGAGCCGTGGGACGTCGACTACGTCGGCGACGAGCTCATGAACGTCGGCACCGCGCTCAACTGGCTCGGCCGGCGGACCCTGTCGCCCTACGACCTCGTCGTGCTCGTGCTGAGCAGGAACGACGCGGTCCGGATCACGCCGCTGCCCGCGTGGGGGCGCTCGATGTCCGCGCTGCTCGAGCACCTCGACGCCGGCCGGGCCGCCGGCGCCGGCATCCTCGTCGCCGGTGTGCAGCCCATCGCGTCCGTCGAGGGGTTCGGCGGTCTCGCCGGCTGGCTCGGCCAGCGCCACGCCGACCGGCTCAACGCCATGACGCGGACCCTGCTCGCCGGCGTGCCCGACGCCGCCTTCACCGAGCTCGGCGCGCCCAGGAAGGAGATCGGCCGGCCGGCCGGCTCCTCGCTCACCTACGAGACCTGGGCGGGCCGCCTGGCCGACTCGGCCCTCCCGCTCGTCGCGGGCACCCGGCCCGGCACCGGGCCCGCGGAGCCGTGGGTCGCCGGCCCCGCCGTCCACGACGAGCGCGCGATCGCGCGCCTGCGGGAGCTGGAGCAGGCCGCGCAGCGCCGCTTCCGCGTGCCGCTCGCCCTCGTCAGCCTGCTCGACGAGGAGCGCCAGTACTTCCCCACCGGCGGCGGCCCGGTGCCCTCGTCCGTGCCCCGCGAGCTCACCTACTGCGACGTCACCGCCTCCCAGGACGCGCCCCTGATCGTGCCGAACGCGAGGAAGGATCCGCGGTTCGCCGACAGCGGCTACATCGACGTGGCGAGCACCCCGTTCTACGCGGGCGCGCCCCTGCACGCGCCCTCGGGTGCGGTCATCGGCACCTTCTGCCTCATGGGGGCCTTCCCGCGGCGCGGCGAGACGATCGACGTGACCGAGCTGCAGGCCTTCGCCTCCGACGCCGAGCGCATCGTGTGGGCGGCCCGCCGGGACGAGAGCGTGCCGGCCGCCGCCACCGCATAGGCGGCGAACGACGCGCTGTCAATCCCCCGGGACGGCCGCTCGCGTTCAATACCGTCGAGGGGTGCTCCGCCTCCTGACGATCGCTCCGCCGTCGCCCGTCCGCGCCGCCCGCTGCCGCCTGCGCTGACCGTGGGGACGATGACCTACGACGCCGCCATCGTCACGTTCGAGGACCGGCTGCTCACCCACCTGCAGATCGTCGTGGTCCAGCAGCTCCGGCGCCGCGAGAGCTTCACGATGTCGTGGCTCGACCCGTTCTCGGTCGGCGACGGCCGCAGCTCGGTCTGGCTGCACCCCGGCATCGACCTCTACTTCAAGTTCTCGGGCTCCCGCGTGCCCGCGGTGAACGAGGAGTGGCTGCAGCGCCTCACCGACAGC
>JBQCCU010000195.1:0-3311 GCA_051961935.1 Amnibacterium sp.
CGCATGACCGTCGATCGGGCCAGGGCCGCGGCGGCCGTCGCCGAGTTCCTCCGGGCCATGGGGGAGGACCCCGACCGGCCGGCGCTCGCCGCGCCCGCCGCCCGGGTGGCGGACCTCGGCGCCGAGCGGTTCGCCGGCGTCGGCCTCGACCCCGCTCCCGCCCTCGCGGCCGCCGCCGTCGCGGACGTGGCGGTGCCCGGCCCGGTGGCGTTCCGGGACGTCCCCTTCGTCTCCACCTGCGAGCACCACCTGCTGCCCTTCGCCGGCACCGCCTCGATCGTCTACGCCCCGAGCGATCGCGTCGCCGGGTTCGGTGCCCTCGCGCGGGTCGTCGAGACGCTCGCGGCACGTCCGCAGGTGCAGGAGCGGCTCGCCGACGAGATCGCGGATGCCGTCGCCCGCGGCCTCGACGCGGCGGGCGTCCTCGTCGTGCTGACCGCCGAGCACGACTGCGTCGCCCTGCGCGGCAGCCGGCTCGCCGGCACGTCGGTCGTGACCCTCGCGGCGCGCGGCGACTACGAGCGGGACCCCGCGCGCGCGGAGGCGCTCGCGCTGGCACAGCGGTAGCACTCGCGCCGCTGGCAGGGCTCTTCGGCGGCCACGGCCGTCAGCGGGTGAGCGGCGAGCCGGCCACGTCGAACCGCATGCTCACCAGCTCGCCCTCCATCAGCGGCAGCGCCTCCTGGACCGCCTCCCGCACCGAGCCCTTGCCGAGCGCCTCGCGGTGCGACTCCGCCCGGTCCCACACCTCGAGCACGAAGACGAGGTCCGGTTCGCCCGGGTTCGTCCCCACCTCGTAGACGAGGCAGCCGGAGGAGGCGAGCTCCGGCTTGAAGCGCGTGAGGATCGCGACCAGCTCGTCCCGCTTGCCGGGCAGCGCCTTCAGGCTGCCCATGTTCCCCCAGGTCACGGCACCAGTGTGCCGGGTGATCCTTCGGCCGGAAGACGGAATGCTGGGGTCCGGCGAGGTCGTCGCCGTACGAGGAGGAACCATGCCCGGGCTGAACCTGACCCGTGCCGAGGCGGAGGAGCGCGCCGCGCTCGTCGAGGTCCGGCACACCGACATCGAGCTCGACCTGACCCGCGGCCCGGAGACGTTCGCGTCGACCACGACGATCCGCTTCCGCGCCGCCGCCGGCGCGAGCACCTTCGTCGACGCCGTCACCGAGCGCGTGCACGCCGTGCGGTTGAACGGCCGTGACCTCGACCCGGCCGAGGTGAGCGACGGGGTCCGCATCCGGCTCACCGGCCTCGAGGACGAGAACGAGCTCGTCGTCGTCGCCGACGCCCGCTACACGAACACCGGCGAGGGCCTGCACCGGTTCGTGGACCCCGCCGACGGCGAGGTGTACCTGTACACGCAGTTCGCCGTGCCGGACGCGCGGCGCATGTTCGCCGTCTTCGAGCAGCCGGACCTGAAGAGCACGTTCGCCCTATCGGTCACGGCGCCGGAGCACTGGCAGGTGGTGTCGAACCAGCCGACGCCCGACCCCGTGCCCGCCGGCGAGGGCGCGGCCCGCTGGGCGTTCGCGGCGACGCCGCGCCTCTCGAGCTACCTCGTCGCGCTGATCGCGGGCCCGTACGCGGTCCGCCGCGGCGAGCTGACCTCCTCCGACGGTCGGCGCATCCCGCTCGGCGCCTTCACCCGCGCCTCCCTCGAGCCCTACCTCGACGCCGAGGAGATGTTCGCGAAGGCCACCGCGGGCGTCGCCTTCTACGAGGCCGCGTTCGGGGTGCCGTTCCCGTTCGAGAAGTACGACCAGCTGTTCGTGCCCGAGTACAACCTCGGCGCGATGGAGAACGCCGGCGCCGTCACCTTCTCCGAGACCTACGTCTTCCGCTCCCGCGTCACCGACGCCATGCGGGAGGCGCGCGCGATGGTCGTGCTGCACGAGCTCGCGCACATGTGGTTCGGGGACCTCGTGACGATGCGCTGGTGGGACGACGTGTGGCTGAACGAGTCGTTCGCCACCTTCGTCTCCTACCTCGCGACTGCGGAGGTCACCGAGTGGCGCGACGCGTGGGCGTCGTTCGACGCGGATGAGAAGAGCTGGGCGTACGAGCAGGACCAGCTGCCGTCCACGCATCCGATCGAGGCGGAGATCCCCGACATCGAGGCGGTGCAGGTGAACTTCGACGGCATCACGTACGCGAAGGGCGCGAGCGTGCTGAAGCAGCTCGTCGCCTACGTGGGCCGAGAGCCGTTCCTCACCGGCGTCGGCGCCTACCTGCGTCGCCACGGCTGGGGCAACGCCACGCTCGCCGACCTCTTCCGCGAGCTCGAGACGGCGAGCGGGCGCGACCTCGACGCGTGGAGCCGTGCGTGGCTGCGCACCTCCGGCGTGAACACGCTGGTGCCCGAGCTCGCGGTCGCGGAGGACGAGGGGCTCGTGCGCCTCGACCTGCTGCAGACCGCGGAGAACGGGGTGCTGCGCCCGCACCGGCTGGCGGTCGGCTTCTACGACGAGCAGGACGGCCGGCTCGTGCGCTCGAAGCGGATCGAGCTCGACGTCGACGGGGAGCGCACCGCCGTCCCGCTGCCCGACCCGGTGCTGACGCCCGCGCTCGTGCTCGTGAACGACGACGACCTCGCCTACGCGAAGGTGCGCCTCGACCCCGGCTCCCTCGAGACGGCACGCACGTCGCTCTCGCGGATCGACGACGCGGTCGCCCGCGCGCTCGTGTGGGGCGCGGTCTGGGATGCGACCCGCGACGCGGAGCTGCCCGCATCCGACTTCCTGCGCCTCGTGCTCGACCACGCGGGGGCCGAGTCGGTGTCGGCGACGCTGCAGATCGTGCTGAAGCAGGCGATCCTCGCCGCCGAGGAGTACGTGGCGCCCGCGCGGCGCACCGCGGCGCTCGAGGAGCTCGCCGACGGGCTGCTCGCGCTCGCCCGCGCCGCGGAGCCCGGCTCGGATGCGCAGTTCCAGCTCGCGTCCTCGTTCGCGCGGGTCGCCCGCACGCCCGCGCAGCTCGACGTGGTGCAGGGGCTGCGCGACGGCAGCGCACCGCTGCCGGGCCTCGCGATCGACACCGACCTGTCGTGGCGGCTGCTGATCGCGCTCGTGGCGGGTGGTCGCGCCGCGGAGGCGGAGATCGCGGCGGCGCTTCAGCGCGACGCGACGGCGAAGGGCCGGGAGTCCGCCCTCGAGGCGGGCGCGGCGCTGCCCACGCCCGCGGCGAAGGCGGCGGCGTGGGCGTCCGTCGTCGACTCGGCGGCGCTCCCGAACGCGCAGGTGCGCTCGACCACCGCCGGCTTCCGTCGCGTGCTCGACCCGGCGCTGCTCGCGCCGTACGTCGAGCGGTACTTC
>JBQCCU010000196.1:0-2186 GCA_051961935.1 Amnibacterium sp.
CGCCCGGAGTTCTGGTGGTGGATCCTCTTCACCACCATCGTGAGCGCGGTGCTGAACGCGCTGCCGGTCTGGCCCTTCGCCTGGACGTCGGGCATGCACCTCGCGAACGGCACGACGGTCCCGGTCGCGGTCCCCGGCAGCGGGGGCCTCGGCGCGGCCTGGTCCATCGCGGTGCTGCTGCCGACCCTCGGCCTCGCCGTCCGCCGGCTGCGCGACGCCGGGTACGGGTGGGGGCACCTGTTCTGGCTGCTCCTGCCGATCGCCGGCCTCATCGTGGTGATCGTGCTGCTCGCGCAGCCGTCGCTGCGGCAGCCGCTGAGCGCGCCGCCGCAGGAGCCGGCGCCCGCCGCCACGACGGGCACGCCGCCCGGATCGGTACCGTGATGAGCGGCTGGATGTGGGCCGCCGTCGCGGCCGTCGTGGTGCTCCTCGTGCTCGCCGCGCTGACGCTCCGGGTCGTGCGGCAGTACGAGAAGGGCGTCTGGTTCCGGCTCGGCCGGGTCATCGGCACGAAGGATCCCGGGCTGCGGGTCATCGCGCCGATCGTCGACCAGGTGGCGAAGGTGTCGCTGCGGATCGTGACGATGCCGATCCAGTCGCAGGGGATCATCACGAAGGACAACGTGAGCCTCGACATCGCCGCGGTCGCCTACTTCCGCGTCGTCGACGCCGTGCGCTCGATCGTCGCGATCGAGAACGTGCGGGCCGCGATCGACCAGATCGCCCAGACGACGCTGCGGAAGGTCGTCGGCCAGCACACGCTCGACGAGACCCTCGCCGAGACCGACGTCATCAACGGCGACATCCGGGCGATCCTCGACGCGACGACGACGGACTGGGGCGTCGAGGTGACCCTCGTGGAGCTGAAGGACATCCAGCTGCCCGACGCGATGAAGCGGGCGATGGCCCGTCAGGCGGAGGCGGAGCGGGAGAAGCGGGCGAAGATCATCGCCGCCGAGGGCGAGGCGCTCGCCGCCGAATCGCTCGGCACGGCGTCGGACACGATGATGCGGCACCCGCTCGCCCTCCAGCTGCGGAACCTGCAGACGCTCGTGGAGCTCGGCGTCGACAAGAACAGCACCGTCGTCTTCCCCGCCCCGCTCATGAGCACGATCTCGGAGCTCGGCGCGTTCCTCGCGCACGAGGCGCAGGCCGCGGCGCCACCGCTCGTCCCGGCCGAGCCGCAGGCCCTGACGCCGGACCACGTCGCCCCGGCCCGCCTCGGGCCGGCCGCCTGATCCGGAGGCGGTCGTCCGTGACCGGCTGGGGCGTCGAGCGGCAGGGTGGCGTCGCCGGCCTCGCGGGGATCGTCCTCGGCGCGGCGGCCGAGGTCTTCGAGCGGGGTGTCAGCCGCGGCGGCGGCGCCGCGGCGACCGCCGCCCACTACGCGGACCAGGCCGCCGGTCTGCGGGCCCAGGCGCTGCTGTTCGCGCTCGGCGGTGCGCTGACGCTGTGGTTCCTTGCGGGCCTGCGCGCCCGGCTGCGGCGGACCGTGCGGGCGGAGCAGCCCTTCGGCGACCTCGCGCTCGTGGCGGGCGCCGCCTCCACCGTGCTCACGCTCGCGGCGCTCGCGGTGCAGGAGGCCCTGACGCTCGAGCCGGCGCCGGCAGCGCTCGCCGCACTCGCCGACACGCTCTTCCTGCTGGCAGGGGTGCCGCTCGCGGTCCTGCTCGTCGCCGTCGCGGTGCCGAGCCTCGCCCGGCACGCCCTCCCCGTGTGGGTGTGCTGGCTCTCGCTCGCCGCGGCGGTCACCCAGCTCCTGCCGCTGCTCGGCATGCTCGCCGGCAGCGGGCCGGTCGCCCCCGGGGGCTGGCTGTCGGCGTTCCTGCCGTATCCCCTCTACCTCGTCTGGCTCGGCGCGGTCGCCGTGCTGCTCACCATCGCTCACGGCGCGGGCGGCGAGGCCGAGGCGGCCAGACGGCCGGCCGGGGCCGGGGCGCTGCGGTAGGCCTCAGGAGCCGCTCGAGCCCGTCTGCGAGCCACCGCTGCCGGAGGAGACCCCACCGGACGACCCCGACCCCGACCCCGACCCCGAGGACGAGGACGAGGACGACGAGGAGGAGGAGGACTGGGACTGCGCCGCGGCGGCCGCGGGGGGGGACCCCCCCCCCCCCGCCGCCCAAGCCGCCCCCGCCCCCCACACCCCCACCCCCCCCCACGCCGTAGAGTTTTCTTTCACCCAAACC
>JBQCCU010000197.1:0-12768 GCA_051961935.1 Amnibacterium sp.
CGCCGGTCTCGCCGAGGTCGTCCGGCACCCGGCCGTGCTGCTCGGCCTCTCCCCCACCTACGCGATCGGCTTCGTCGTCGCGCATCCGGTGCTCGCGTTCGTGGCGATGGGCGCGGTCGTCCTCGTGATCACCGGCGCGGAGGCGCTCTACGCGGACATGGGGCACTTCGGTCGCGCGCCCATCCGTCGCGCGTGGTTCTTCCTCGTGTTCCCGGCGCTCACCCTGAACTACCTCGGCCAGGCCGCGCTCGTGCTGAACCAGCCCGGGACGAAGGTGAACCCGTTCTTCCTGCTGTTCCCCGACTGGGCGCGGCTCCCCTCCGTCATCCTCGCGACCGCGGCGACGATCATCGCGAGCCAGGCGGTCATCTCCGGCGCGTTCTCGCTGTCCAGGCAGGCGGTGCAGCTCGGCCTGCTGCCGCCGCTGCAGGTGCGGCAGACCTCGAAGGAGGAGGGCGGGCAGATCTACATGCCGCTCGTCAACACGCTGCTGTTCGTCGGCGTGCTGATCGTGATGCTCGCCTTCGGCTCCTCCGCACGCCTGGCGACCGCGTACGGCGTCTCCGTCACGGGGGCCCTCGTCACGGACACCGTGCTGCTGCTGCTCGTCGCGCGACCGCTCTGGAGCTGGCGGCCGTGGAAGGTCGTCCTCGCCGCGGTCGCGTTCGGCGGCCTCGAGGTCACCTTCCTCGCCGGGAACCTCTCGAAGGTGCTCCAGGGCGGCTGGGTGCCGCTGCTCATCGCCGTGCTCGTGCTCACCGTCATGACGACGTGGCGCCGCGGGCGGCAGCTCGTGATCGAGGACCGCACCGTCAAGGAGGGCTCGCTCGCCGAGTTCGTCGAGGAGGTGCGGCACACGGGCGTCCCGCGCGTGCCAGGGGTCGCCGTGTTCCCCCATCCGAACCGGGACACGACCCCGCTCGCGCTCCGCGCCAACGTCGAGCACAACCACGTGCTCCACGAGCGGGTGATCATCGTCTCGGCCATGTTCGCGCGGGTCCCGTACGTGCCCGACGAGCGCGCGTTCCGCCGGGACGAGCTCGGCTTCGCGGACGACGGCATCGAGCACCTCACGATCAAGTTCGGCTTCTCGGAGGCCCCCGACCTGCCGGATGCGCTGCACGCCGCCATCGACATCGGCGTGCTCGATCTCACCCACGAGCAGCTGGACCAGGCGTCCTACTTCATCTCGCGCGGCGCGATCCGCCCCACGCGGTCGCGCCGGATGGTCCCGTGGCGGCGCGCGCTGTTCGTCACGCTCGCCAGGAACGCGGCGGATCCGGCGGCGCGGTTCCGGCTGACGTCCACCGCGACCGTGACGATGGGCAGCGACGTCGAGATCTGACCCGCACCGTCTCGCGCCCCCGAACTGGGGGCGCGCCGCGGCTGCGCGGGTGGCAGGAGCCGCGCGTGGCGCTCCCTGCACCCGACCTGCACCCTCCACACTGCAGGCGTCGAGAGGGGACACCATGCAGTTCGAGGTCCCGGCGGGCAACGCGCTCGTCTTCAGCCGGCCGGACGGGTCGCTGCTGCCCGTGCCGCAGACGCAGCCGCTGACGCGGCCGGTCACCGTGGTCGGCACCGACCGCTGGCACTTACCCCGCGCGCGCCGCGCCTCCCGCTGCGCCAGAGTGACGGTGTGCACGAGGGGCTGCGGTGAGTCGTCGGGGCTGGGTGCTGTTCGCCGCGCTCGGGGTGATCTGGGGCATCCCGTACCTCTTCATCCGCATCGCCGTGCGCGACCTCGACCCGGTGGTCGTCGCGTTCGGCCGCACCGCGCTCGGCTGCCTCGTGCTGCTGCCGCTCGCGATCCGGGCGAAGGCGCTCCGCCCGGTGCTGCGGCGCTGGAAGGCTGTGCTCGTCTACACGGTCGTCGAGATCGTGGGGCCGTGGGTGCTCCTCGGGCACGCGGAGACGCGGCTGACCAGCTCGACGACCGGGCTGCTCATCGCCGCGGTGCCGATCGCGGCCGCGGTGCTCGTCACCGCGCTCGGCCAGGACCGCCTCGACGCGAGGCGGATCGTCGGCCTGCTCGTCGGCTTCGCCGGCGTCTGCCTGCTGGTCGGCCTCGACTTCCGGCCGACCGACGTCACCGCCGTGCTCGAGGTGCTGGTGGTCGTCATCGGCTACGCCATCGGGCCGATCGTCATCACCCGCTTCCTCGCCGATCTGCCGTCGATCGGCGTGGTGACCGCCTCGCTCGTCGTGGCGGCGGTCGTCTACGCCCCGTTCGCCGCCCTGCGGTGGCCGGCGCATGCCACGGTCGGGGCGCTCGCCTCCGTGGCCGTGCTGGCCGTGGTCTGCACCGCGACCGCGTTCCTCGTCATGTTCGCCCTGATCGCCGAGGCCGGCCCGGCGCGGATGAGCCTCATCACCTACGTCAACCCCGTCGTCGCCGTGGTGCTCGGCGCCCTCGTGCTGGCCGAGCCGATCACCGTCGGCCTCGCGATCGGCTTCCCGCTCATCCTGCTCGGCTCGGTGCTCGGCACGTGGCGGAGCCCGCGGCGTCCCGTGCCGGCCGTCCCCGGGCCGGGCGAGGAGCCCGCGGAGGTGCGGTGACCCTCCGCACGCGCCGAGCAGCCCGAGAGCACGTCAGCAGGATGAGATCGCTTCAGCAGGACGATTCGGCCGCTGTCGTCCTGCTGAAGCGAGATCGTCCTGCTGACGTGCTCCCTCGGCGCCCGAGCACCCGAGCACCGCGGCGATCGGCCGGGGCCCGGGACGGCCGAGGGGACACCGGATGTTGCTCCTGGAACAACCGCCGTGTACCGTTCCGGAAGCCGCGCGACATGAAGGAGCTCCAATGACGGTGGGCCCGCAGGACTCGAGCCGCATCCCCCGCTACGCCGGCATCGCGACGTTCGCCCTCCTCCCCCGGCTCGACCAGGTGGATCGCGCGGACATCGCCGTGGTGGGCGTCCCGTTCGACAGCGGCGTGAGCTACCGCCCGGGTGCCCGGTTCGGGCCGGCGCACGTGCGCGAGTCGTCGCGCCTGCTGCGCCCCTACAACCAGGTGCAGGACGTCTCGCCGTTCGCGGAGCTGCAGGTCGCCGACGCCGGCGACATCGCCGTGAACCCCTTCAGCATCGACGAGGCCGTGCGGGAGATCGAGGAGGGTGCCGCGGCCCTCAGCGAGGGCGGCACCCGGCTCCTCACGATCGGCGGCGACCACACGATCGCCCTGCCGCTGCTGCGGAACGTCGCGAAGCAGCACGGCCCGGTCGCGGTCGTGCACTTCGATGCGCACCTCGACACGTGGGACACCTACTTCGACGCCCCCATCACCCACGGCACCCCGTTCCGGCGGGCGTCGGAGGAGGGGCTGATCGACCTCACCGCGAGCCTGCACGTCGGCATCCGCGGGCCGCTCTACGGCCGCGAGGACCTCGCAGACGACCGCCGCCTCGGCTTCGCGATCATCGGCTCGCACGAGGTGGAGCGCGAGGGGATGGCCGCCGCCCTCGAGCGGATGCACGCCCGCCTCGGTGACAAGCCGGTCTACGTCTCCGTCGACATCGACGTGCTCGACCCCGCGCACGCGCCCGGCACCGGCACGCCGGAGGCCGGTGGGCTCACGAGCCGCGAGCTGCTCGAGTTCCTGAGGGGCCTCCGGCAGCACCGCATCGTCGGCGCGGACGTCGTCGAGGTCGCGCCCGCGTACGACCACGCCCAGCTCACCGGCGTCGCCGCGTCGCACGTCGCGTACGAGCTGCTCACCTCGATGGTCCCCCTCGGCTGACGGGAGCCGCGCTCCCGTGACGACGCCGTCCCTCGAGCACCACGGATGCCGGCCGCTGGCCGCGGCCGTCCGGACCTCAGCCGTGCGCGCCCGCGAGCTCGTCGAGCGCTCGCTCGAGCGGATCGACGCGCACCGGGACCTGAACGCGGTCGTGGCGCGCCGCGCCGAGGCCGCGCTCACCGAGGCCGACGCGATCGACCGCGCCGTCGCGCGCGGTGAGGACCCGGGCCCGCTCGCGGGCCTCCCCGTGCTCGCGAAGGACAACGACGACGTGCGCGGCCTGCCGACCACCTACGGCTCCCGCTGGTTCGCGGAGGCGCCGCCCGCCGAGCAGGACGGCCTCACCGTCGGCCGGCTGCGGGCGGCCGGGGCGATCGTCGTCGGCAAGACCAACGTGCCCGAGTTCTGCATCGAGGGCTACACCGACAACCTCGTCTTCGGGGCCACGCGGAACCCCTGGGACCCGGCCCGCTCCCCCGGCGGCTCGAGCGGCGGCTCGGCGGCCGCGCTCGCCGCCGGCCTCGCCCCCATCGCGACCGGCACGGACGGGGGCGGCTCCGTCCGCATCCCCGCCGCCTTCTGCGGCCTGCTCGGCTTCAAGCCGACGAACGGGGTCATCGGCCGGCGGACCGCGCCGGACTGGATCGACTTCTCCACCGACGGCCTCATGGCGACCCGCGCAGACGACCTCGCCGTGCTGCTCGACGTCGTCGCCGGCCCGGTCGCCGGGGACCCGACTGCGCTGCCCGTGCCGCTGCCCGCCGCCGGGCTCCCCGACCGGCTGATCGTCGCCGAGCGCACCGACGACCTGGGGCCCCTGCCCGCGGCGGTCGCCGACGCCTTCGCGGAGGGCGCGGAGCGCCTCGCCCGCCTGCTCGGCGTCCCGGTCGAGCACCGGCGTCCCGAGGAGCTCTTCCCCGGCTGGAGCCCCGACGAGGACTGGTTCGTGCTCGCGTCGGCGGAGCACGCGGCCGTGTTCGGCCGCGAGCGGATCGAGCGCGACGCGGCGGCGCTGCATCCGAGCGCCCGCGAGTTCCTGCAGGGCGGCCTGGGGGTGACGGCCGACGAGTACCTCGCCGCCCGGCTGCGCCGCTTCGACGCGGTCCGCCGCCTCGACCTGCTCCTCGGCGACCGCGGCGCGCTCGCGACGCCGAGCGTCGCGATGGCGGGCTGGCCCCCCGACGGCCGGCTGCCGGGAGCGCCGGAGGGCCTCCTCGGCGCCGAGGTCTACTCGACCGCGATCCAGAACATGACCGGCCTGCCCGCGCTCTCCCTGCCCGCGGGACCGCTGCCGGACGGGTTCCCGTTCGGCCTCCAGGTCACGATGCCGCGATGGGCCGATCGCGGCCTGCTCGCGCTCGCCGCCGCGTGGGAGGCCGCCTTCCCCTGGTCCCGCACCGCCCCCGGTTTCGCGGAGTTCGCGTGACCGCGCAGCCCCTTCCGTCGTCCGTCCTCCATCCCCTCACCTCAGTCAGGAGCCGATGATGTCCTCCCCCGTCAAGGCCGCAGGCAGCACTGCCGGCCCCGTGATCGAGCGGCACTCGATCGACTACGTGCCCTGGTCGGAGCGCCGGGGCAAGCTCTGGCACCAGGCGCCGTTCTGGTTCACCGGCAACTTCGTGCTGCCCACCATGGTGATCGGCTTCATCGGCCCGGAGGTCGGGCTGTCCGCCGGCGTCACGTTCCTCGCGGTGGTGCTCGGCGCCTGCTTCGGCACGTTCTTCATGGCGTTCCACGCGAACCAGGGGCCGCGGATGGGCCTGCCGCAGATGATCCAGTCCCGCGCGCAGTTCGGCAGCCGCGGCGTGATCGTGCCGTTCCTCGCGACGGTGTTCGTCTACATCGGCTTCATGGTGTTCGACGTCATCCTCGCGACGCAGGGCATCGGCCTCGTGCTGCCCGACGCGAAGTGGTTCTGGTACCCGGTGCTCACGGCCCTGTCGATCGTGATCGCGGTCGTCGGGCACGACCTGCTCCACTTCGTGCAGCGCTGGCTCACCTACCTGCTGCTGATCGCGTTCGCGGTCACGACGGTGCTCGCCTTCACGACGCTGCCCGCGCCGACCGCGGCGCACGCCGGCGGCTGGGACCCGACCGGGTTCCTCGTCGAGTTCTCGCTCGCGGCCGGCTACAACATCAGCTACGCGGTCTACGTGTCCGACTACTCCCGGTACCTGCCGCCCGCGTCGTCGGCGCCGAAGCTCATCTTCTACACGTACCTCGGCGCCGCCGGCTCCGCCGTGTGGCTGATGGGGCTCGGCGGCCTGCTCGCGAGCCGCATCCCCAAGGTCGACGCGATCTCGTCCATCAAGCAGGTGGGCGACAACCTGTTCCCCGGGTTCGGGACGATCGTCGTGCTGATCTCGATCCTCGCGCTCATCTCGATCATGGGCGTGAACGCGTACGGCGCCATGCTGACGAGCGTCTCCGGCATCGACGCGTTCAAGCCGATCCGTGCGACGGTGCGGCCCCGCGTGATCGGCCTCGTCGTGGTCGGGCTCATCACCGTGATCGTCGCGCTGGCGATCCCCGACAACTACCTCGGGAGCTTCAACAACTTCGTGCTGCTGATGCTCTACTTCCTGGTGCCGTGGACCGCGGTGAACCTCGTGGACTTCTACGCGGTGCGGCACGGCAAGTACGCGATCACCGAGATCTTCAACCCGAAGGGGATCTACGGTCGCTGGTCGTGGCGCGGGCTGACCGCCTACGGCATCGGCTTCCTGGTCATGATCCCGTTCTTCTCGCTGCCGGGGCTCTTCACAGGCCCCATCGCGAACGCGATCGGCGGGGCGGACATCTCCTTCGCGGTCGGCCTCGTGGTCGCAGGCGGCCTCTACTTCCTCTTCTCGCGGAACCTCGACCGCACCGCGGAGGCGGAGGCGCGCCGGCGCAGCCAGCTCGAGCTGGAAGGGGTCGACGCCGCATGACGCGGCAGGGCCGGCGGAGCACCGTCGCGGTCGTGCAGCGGCCGCCGGCCCTGCTCGACCTCGAGGCCACCCTCGCCCGTGCCGTCGACGCCATCGGCGAGGCGGCGGACGCGGACCTCGTGGTGTTCCCCGAGACGTGGGTCACGGGGTACCCGGCCTGGGTGTTCGGGATGGCCGGATGGGGCGATCCCGAGGCGAAGCGCTGGTACGGCCGGCTGCTCCGGGAGAGCCCGGTGGTCGGAGCCGCCGACGACCGCGGGGACGACCTCGCGCCCGTGCGCGACGCCGCCGAGCGCCATCGCAGCACGGTGGTGATCGGGGTGAACGAGCGGGTGGGCGGCACCCTCCACAACAGCCTCGTGACGATCGGGCCCGACGGCCGCGTGCTGAACCTGCACCGCAAGCTCGTGCCCACGCACACCGAGCGCATCGTGTGGGGCCAGGGCGACGGCGCCGGACTGCGGGCGGTGGACACCCCGGCCGGCCGTGTCGGCGGCCTCGTGTGCTGGGAGCACTGGATGCCGCTGGCCCGCCAGGCGCTGCACGCGGACGGCGAGCAGATCCACGTCGCCGCGTGGCCGGACACCCCGGAGATCCACGAGCTCGCCGCGCGCACCTACGCCCGCGAGGGCGGCTGCTTCGTGATCTCCGCGGCGCCGTTCCTCACCACCGACGACGTCCCGGACGAGCTCAGGGAGGCCTACCGGGCGGGCGTCGGGCCCGACGCGCCCGAGCACGGCGTGCTCTTCGACGGCGGCTCGTCGATCGCCGCCCCGGACGGGGGCTGGCTCGTGCCGCCCGTCCGTGGCCGCGCGGAGCTGATCGTGGCCGAGCTCGACCTCGACGCCGTCGACGAGGCGCACACCGACCTCGACGTGGCCGGCCACTACAGCAGGCCCGACGTCCTCACCCTCCGCATCGACGCCACCCGGCGTACGGGGGTCGAGCGCACCGGCTGACCGTCCGGCCCGACGGGCCGATTCGCGCAGGACGGGCGTCCGATGACGCCCGCAGGCGCCCGAAGCGGCCCGCCCTCAGCCGACCACGGTCAGGGCCGACGCCGGGGCGATGGGCGCCGCGAAGACCGCGACGCCGGTCGCGACCTCGAGCACCGGCCCGTCGGCGAGCACGACCACATCCGCAGGATCCGTCAGGGGCAGCGTCGCGGTGCGATGGCCGGGCACGAGGACGGTCACACCGTCCCGCCCGGTGGTGATGCGGGCGCACTCGTCCCCGACCGCATCCTGCAGCATGACGGTCCGGCCGGGCTCGACGCCGTCCATGCGGAGGATCGAGGCGCCGGCAGTCGCGACGGCCGGATGCGGGCGCAGCACGAGCCGGTCGCCGACCAGTCGGAGCCGGTGCGGAACGCTGAGGGCGCCCGCCCAGCCGTCGCCCGCCACCCCACGGATCCAGAACAGGATGCAGGGCTCGCCGTTCCGATCCGCGAAGACGGTCGGCGCGTACGGGGCGCCCCAGGTGAGACGCCGCCAGGTGCCGGCCACGAAGCGGCCGTCCCGGAGGGAGCCGACGGCGTAGGCGACGTGGTCGGGACCCGGCGCGTTCCAGACCGAGACGAGGAGCACCGCCGTGTCGCCGAAGCGGAGCAGCTGCGGGCACTCCCAGAGCTCCCCGGTCGGGATCGGATCGGTCTCGCTCGCCGCCCGCTCGGCGAGCACCCCGTCGGACGTCCAGCGCACGAGGTCGCTCGACCGGTAGGTGAGCACCGCCGCGGTGCGCCCGGGCAGCGCCGCCGCGACGAGCATCCGCCACCCGTCGCCGTCGCGGACGACGAAGGGGTCCCGGCAGACCGTCACGGGCGCGTCCTGCGCCGGATCCGCGACGACCGGTCCCTTCTCCCAGCGCGACCATCCGGCGTCGAGCGGGCGGGCGCTGCGGATCCGGCCGAGATCGGGGCGATCGGCGTCGACGGACGTGTAGAGGATCGTGGCGTCCTCACCGTCCAGCACGAGGCAGCCCGACCAGACGCCGCCGTCGCCCTCCCCGGGCACGAGCGCGACCGGCCGCTCCGCCCAGTGCACGAGGTCCTCGGACGTCGCGTGGCCCCAGCTGATGTCCGCGCGCCAGTCGACCCCGTCGGGCACGTGCTGGACGAAGACGTGGTAGCGCCCGTCGTGCCAGGTGACGCCGAGCGGATCGTTGATCCAACCGGATCGTGGCGTGAAGTGCGCGGCGGGGCGGGCTCGGGGCACGCTCGAGTATCGGCCACGCCGCTCCCACCTCGCTCGCACGCGCGCCCGGGAGACTCGGCCGAGCGCCGGGGACTCCTCCCGGCGCGGAGCGGAAGGAGCGACCATGGCCGACTTCGGAGGTCTCGGGGACAAGGCGAACGAGTTCCTGAAGAGCGACAAGGGCGAGCAGCTGAGCGACGGCGCCCTCGACAAGGCCGGCGACGCGGTCGACGAGCGCACGGGTGACCGGTTCGACAAGCAGGTCGACGGAGCACGCGACGCCGCCGACAAGCGCATCGGCCAGTAGGGCCGACGCGGGGCGGCTCCAGCACTGCCGGCCGCCCCGCCGGCGCGCATGCTCGGCGCGGCATACGGCCGCATCCGCGCGCTCCGGGCCGTAGCGTGGCCCGGTGACCGAGCAGCGGCGATTCGTGCGGGATCGGGTCACCAGGGTCGCCTACCTGCTGCTCGCCTGGTTCGCCTACCTGCAGGCCGCGCCCGGGCTCGTGCTCCCGCACCTCCGCGCCGAGCTGCACCTCAGCTACTCGGAGGGCGGCCTCCACGTGGCCGCCTTCGCCGCGGGCAGCATGGCCGCAGGGCTCCTCGGCAACCGCATCGAGGGGCTGCTCGGCCGGCGGCACATGCTCTGGGCCGCCGTGGCCTGCATGGGCCTCGGCGCGATCGGGCTGGTCGCGGGGCCTGCAGCACCGGTCACCGTGGCGGGCGTGCTCGTCATGGGGTTCGGGGGCGGATCGCTGCTCGTGACGATCCAGGCGGTGCTCGCGGACCACCACGGCGAGCGCCGCACGATCGCGCTGACCGAGGCGAACCTCGCCGCGAGCGCCGCGTACGTCGTGCTGATCGGCGTGCTCTCCCTCTCCGCGGCGATCGGCCTCGGCTGGCGCGTCGCGCTGCTCGTCTCGCTGCTCGTGCCCCTCGTCACCTGGCTGACCAACCGCAGGCTCGCGGTGCCGGCCGCGCCGCCCGTGCCGGATGGGCCGGTGCGGCTGCCGGGCGCCTTCTGGATCGCCGCGGCGATGATCCTCTGCACCACCGCCATCGAGTGGTGCGTCACCGGGTGGGGCGCCACGTTCGTCGCGGGTGCGGCGCGGGTGTCCGCCGACGTCGCGGTCGGGCTCATGCTCGGCTACTTCGGCGGCGTGCTGGTCGGCCGCGCGGTGGGCAGCGGCTTCGCGCGCCGGTACGAGGCGGCCCGCCTGCTCGCCTTCGCCCTCGCGCTGACCGCCGTGGGCTTCGTGATCCTCTGGCCGGCGACGAGCCCGCTCCAGGCGTTCCTCGGGCTCGCGGTGATCGGCGCCGGGATCGGCAACCTGTTCCCGCTGGGGCTCTCGGTCGCCGTGGCGCTCGCGCCGGGCCGCGCGGCCGCGGCCAGCGGACGCGCGGTGCTCGGGTCCTCGACCGCCGTGCTCCTCGCGCCGCTGACGAGCGGCGCGATCGCCGACGCCACGTCGCTGACGACCGCCTTCGTGGTCGTGCCGGTGCTGCTGGTGCTCGCGGCGGCGGGCCTGACCCTCGTCCACCGGGCGCGCCGCGCGGCCGCCCGCACCTGACCCTCCCCTCGCATCCGGGCGCCTTCCGACGATGCGGGCGTGATACGACGCCCGGGATGGCGGAAGACGCCCGGAATCCGCGTGGTCGAGGCGGATTTGTGGGGGACCTGCAAGGCCGGGCCACCCCGTCCCCCCGGGGATCCGTGGACTCCCTCACACCGACTGGGCGTCCCGCGACGAGTGGACTACCGTCCCGGAGTCGACCGGAGGAGGGCCACATGGGCGAGCAGGGGACGACGGCCGTGGACACACGCGCCGAGCGGATCGAGCGGGACGCGATCACCGTCCCGCCCGCGCCTGCGCCCGCCGCGCCCACGCCCACCGGGGCCGCCCGCGTGCCGTCGGCCGGCCGCCTCGACACCGGCGCGCTGCGCGACCTCCTCCTCGGCGAGTGGGGCGCCACTCGGCTCCAGGCCCGTGCCCGGATGCTCGACCCGCGGTTCCACCTGCAGGACGACGAGTCGGTCGCCGACCAGCGCGCCCGCGTCACCGCCACCCTCCACGCGCTGCTCGAGACCGGCGCGCCGCGCCTGCCCTTCCCGCCGGAGTTCGGCGGCACCGGCGACGCGGGCGGCAACCTCGCCGCGTTCGCCGAGATCGTCACGGCCGACCCGTCGCTGCAGATCAAGGCGGGCGTGCAGTGGGGCCTCTTCACCGCCGCGATCCTCCACCTCGGCACGCGCACCCATCACGAGCGGTTCCTCGCCGACGCGATCGACCTGAAGGTCCTCGGCGGCTTCGCGATGACCGAGACGGGACACGGCTCCGACGTCGCCTCCATCGCGACCACCGCGACCTACGACCCCGCCACCGAGGAGTTCGTCCTCGACACCCCGTTCCGCGCGGCGTGGAAGGACTACATCGGCAACGCGGCGATCGACGCCCGCGCCGCGGTCGTGTTCGCGCAGCTCGAGACGCTCGGGCAGCGCCACGGGGTGCACGCCTTCTACGTCCCCCTCCGCGACGAGGCGGGCGCGTTCCTGCCGGGCATCGGCGGCGAGGACGACGGCCCGAAGGGCGGCCTGAACGGCGTCGACAACGGGCGGCTCCACTTCACCGGCGTGCGCGTGCCGCGCACGAACCTGCTGAACCGGTACGGCGACGTCGCCGCGGACGGCACGTTCTCCTCCCCCATCCCGAGCGCCGGCCGCCGGTTCTTCACGATGCTCGGCACCCTCGTGCAGGGGCGCGTCTCGCTCGCGCTCGCGACGAACACGGGCGCCCAGCTCGCGCTCTCGATCGCGGTCGCCTACGCGGATGAGCGCCGCCAGTTCCCCGGGGCCGGCACGGAGGAGACCGTGCTGCTCGACTACCCGCGGCACCAGCGACGGCTGCTCACCCGCGTGGCGAAGAGCTACGCCGCCTCGTTCGCGCTGAACGAGCTGCTCGGTGACTTCCACCGCGTCTTCACGGGGGAACGGGACACGGACGAGGCGCGACAGGATCTCGAGACGTTCGCCGCGGCGATGAAGGCCGACGTGACCTGGTTCGGGCTCGAGACCATCCAGGAGTGCCGGGAGGCGTGCGGCGGGGCGGGCTTCCTCGCCGAGAACCGCTTCACCCGCCTGCACGCCGACCTCGACGTCTACACCACGTTCGAGGGCGACAACACCGTGCTGCTGCAGCTCGTCGGCAAGCGGCTGCTCACCGACTACGCCAAGCGGTTCAAGGGCGCGGCGCCGACAGCGGTCGCCGCCATCGTCGCCGCGCAGCTGGCCGGGGATGCGGCCGGCGCCGCGGGCGTCACGGCGCTCGCGCAGCGGGTCGCCGACCGGGCGTCGAGCGATCGCGCGAGCGGTGCGCTGCGGGACCGTGCGGTGCAGGAGCGGCTCCTGACCGAGCGGGTGGACGTCGCGGTGGCCGAGATCGCCGCCCGGCTCCGACCGGCCGCGAAGGCGACGCCCGAGCGGGCCGCCGAGCTCCTCGGCCGCAACCAGCACGCGCTCATCGAGACGGCTCGCGCCTACGCCCGCCTGCGCCAGTGGCAGGCCTTCGACCGGGCCGTGCGCGGCGCGGACGCCGGCGCGAACCGCCGGGCGCTCGAGCAGCTGCGGGACGTCTTCGCGCTCGACGCGAACGAGCAGGCCCTCGACTGGTTCCTCGTGCGCGGCCGCTTCGGCCGGCTGCGGGCCCGAGCGGTGCCGGCGACGCTCGACGCCCTGCTCGCGGCGCTCCGCCCGCAGGCGGTCCAGCTCGTCGAGGGCTTCGGCTACGAGCAGGGCCACCTGCGGGCCGAGATCGCCTCTGGCGCGGAGCAGCGCCGCCAGGACGAGGCGCGCTCGACGCGCTGAGGCCGGCGCCTGCTGTCCGCACGGACGACTGTTCGCGCCGTTCCG
>JBQCCU010000198.1:0-2207 GCA_051961935.1 Amnibacterium sp.
GACGGATGTCCGCGCTCGAGCGGACACACGCGTCCCGAACGCGTCCCCGGATCCCTGCTGTGGCCATAGCCTGCGACGGATCCGACCTGGAGGCCCCGTGTCCACGCCCCCCGCATCCGCTCCCGCACCCGGCTGGTACGCCGATCCGGCGGGCACGAACCGCCGCCGCTGGTGGGACGGCCGCGACTGGACCGACTTCGTCGCCGACGACCAGCCCCCGCTCACCGAGGGCGCGCGGGTGAACACCCCGTTCATCTGGATCATCGCGCTGCTCCCGCTGCTCCCCACGGTGGCGATGCTCACCTGGGACATGCAGGGCGCCCTCCGCCGCAGCCTGGAGAGCCCGCGGAGCGCGGCGTTCGCCCTCTCCGCGGACCCCGGATACCTGCTGCTGCAGGGCGTCGGCTTCCTGATGTACGCCGCGATCGTCGTGCTCGCGTACGTCGACCGGCGCGCCCTGCAGCGGATGGGTGTGGTGAAGCCGTTCCACTGGGCCTGGTCGTTCCTCACGCTCGTGTACGTCATCGGCCGCGCGGTCGTGCTGCGGCGGCGGGTCCGCCGCGGCCTCGCGCCGCTCTGGACCTTCCTCGCCGTGTACCTCGTCGGCGTCCTCGTGATCGGCGTGAAGGTCGGCACCGTCGTGGCCTCCCTCGCGGGGACCCTGCCCGACCTCGGCGCCCCCTGATCGCCGCGCCGCGCTAGGGTGCGGCCGTGGAGTCCGAGGCGGCGCTGCGGGCGGAGATCGCCGCGCGCCTCGACGTGCCCGTCGCGGCCCGCATCGGCGGGGACGCCGGCTTCCGCTCGCCCTTCGCGGTCGGCGCCCTGGCCGCTGCCGCGGTCGCCGCGCTCGCCGACGCCGTCTCGGCGCTCACCGGCGCGCCGGCGGCCACCGTCCACCGCGACCGTTGCGCCACCTGGTTCCGCTCCGCGCTGATCCCCGACGGCTGGTCCCCGCCGCCGCCCTGGGACCCGATCGCGGGCGACTACCCCGGCGCCGACGGCTGGATCCGGCTCCACACGAACGCACCGCACCACCGCGCCGCCGCCCTCCGCGTGCTCGGGGTCCCGGCCGAGCGGGACGCGGTGGCCGCGGCGGTCGGGGAGCGGCCCGTCGCGGCCCTCGAGGCGGCGGTGGTCGCCGCCGGCGGCTGCGCCGCGCGGATGCGCACCACCCAGGACTGGACCGCCTCCCCGGAGGGCCGCGCCGTCGGCGCCGAGCCGCTGATCGCCGTGCAGCGCGGCGAGGGCCGCTCCCACCGCCGGTCGCCGGATCCCACGCGGCCGCTCGCCGGGCTCCGGGTGCTCGACCTCACGCGCGTGCTGGCGGGACCGGTCGCCACCCGAGCGCTCGCCGGGCTCGGCGCGACCGTCCTCCGGATCGATCCCCCCGACTGGGACGAGCCCGGCGTCGTGCCCGACATGACCCTCGGCAAGCGGGCCGCCCGGCTCGACGCCCGCACGGCGCCCGGGCGGGAGCGGCTGCGCGAGCTGCTCGCCCGCGCGGACGTGCTCGTGCACGGCTACCGGCCGGGCGCCCTCGAGCACCTCGGCCGCGGCGACGACGATCGCCGCCGCATCCGGCCGGGCCTCGTCGACGTGGCCCTCGACGCCTACGGCTGGAGCGGACCGTGGGCCGCGCGCCGCGGGTTCGACAGCCTCGTGCAGATGTCCACCGGCATCGCGGAGCGCGGGATGCGGGACGCGGGCGCCGAGAAGCCGGTGCCGCTGCCCGTGCAGGCCCTCGACCACGCGACCGGCTGGCTGCTCGCCGCCGCCGCGGTCGCCCTGCTCCGCGACGGCGGGTCCGCGCGGCTCTCGCTGGCCCGCACGGCCCACGCCCTGCTCGCGCTGCCGTCGCCGGATGCGATCTCGCCGCCCGAGCCCGCCGCATCCGCGGCCCCGGTGCCGCTCGCGACGCCGTGGGGTCCCGCCGCGGTCGCGCCGCCGCCGTTCGAGGTCGCCGGGGTGACCTTCCGCTTCAGCGCGGGACCGGTGCCGCTCGGCCACGACGCGCCCGCATGGCCCTGACCGTCCCCGAGGCGGTGCTCGCGGAGGCCGCCGCCGGCCTCGCCGAGCCCGGCCGCCTCCGCGCCGTGGTGCTCGTCGAGGGGCGCAGCGACCGGGCGGCGCTCTCCGCGGCGGCGCGGGTGCTGGGCCGGGACCTCGCCGCCGAGCGCATCGCCGTCGTGGCGATGGGCGGCATCACC
>JBQCCU010000199.1:0-2730 GCA_051961935.1 Amnibacterium sp.
GGGACCAGCTGGTCGTGGCCGACGTCGAGCGCGACGACGGCGCGAGCGCCGCGTCCGAGCAGGAGCGCGGTGAACCCGCCGGTGGATGCCCCGAGGTCGAGCGCGAGCCGCCCGGCGGCGTCGATGCGGAAGGCGTCGAGGGCCGCCTCGAGCTTCGCGCCGGCGCGGCTGACGTGGCGGGCCGCGGCGATCTCCAGCACGGCGCCGTCCGGCACCTTCGCGGAGGGACGGGTCGCGACCGCCCCGTCGACGCGGACCTCGCCGGCGGCGACGGCGCGGGCCGCGGCCGTCCGGGACCGGGCGAGCCCGCGGCCCACGAGGGCGACGTCGAGCCGCGTCTCGGTCACGACCGTGGCGGCGCCGCCTCGAGCCGCGCCAGCAGCTGCGCGTGCACCACGAGGTACGCCGGGACCCGATCGGCGGCGGGCAGCGCCTCGATCGCGGACAGCGGCAGCGCCGGTGCGGTCTCCTCCACGGGGCCCAACCTAGCGAGCGGCGAGGACGGCGTCCGGCACCTCGAGCGACCAGGCGGACACGTCCGCGCTCCAGACGGCGTGCGCCGCCGCCCGCAGCAGGTCGACCGGACGACCGGGACGGACCACCTCGATCCGGCGCCCGTCGATCCGGGCGACGGCGTCCCCGGACCGGAAGCCGCCGGATGCGGGCCGCACCTCCGGGTACGGCTCGTGAAGCCCCGTCAGGTCCGCGAGGAGGAACGGCGGCCGGGCCCGCTCCGGGGCGGCGAGCACCTCGCGGGGCCCGTCGACACCGGTCAGGACGAGCGCGGACGGCATGCCCGCCGCGTTCGCACCGGCGATGTCGGTGTCGAGACGGTCACCGACGAAGAACGGCCGCTCCGCGCCGAAGCGCTCGACGGCGGCCTCGAACAGCGGGGTCTCCGGCTTGCCGGCGACGAGCGGCATCCGGCCGACCGCCGCGTGCACGGCGGAGACGAGCGTGCCGTTCCCCGGCGCGATGCCGCGCTCGCCGGGAAGCTTCCAGTCGGTGTTGGTGGCGATCCAGAGGCGGTCGGGATCGGCGAGGGCGAAGGCCGCCTCCGCGAGGTCGGCCCAGCCGAGCTCCGGGGCGAAGCCCTGCACGACCGCAGCGGGCTCGTCGTCGGCGGAGCGCACGACCACGAAGCCGGCGGCGTCGACGGCGGTGAGGAGCCCGTCGCCACCGATCACGAGCACCCGGGACTCGGGCGGCAGGCGGTCGGCGAGCATGCGCACGGCGGCCTGCGGCGACGTGACGATCTGCTCCGTCGCGACGTCGAGCCCGAACCCGCGCAGCTGCTCGGCGACGACCTCGGGACGGCGGGCGGCGTTGTTCGTGATGTAGCCGATCCGCACCCCGTCCGCCCGCACCCGGCCGAGCGTGTCCACGGCGTGCGGGATGGCGGCCCGGCCGCGGTAGACGACGCCGTCGAGGTCGAGCAGCAGCACGTCGGCGCCGTCCAGCGGTGCGCGACCGAAGCGCCGCAGCGCTCTCACGACTGCGGCTCGTCCGGCTCGTCGGTCTCCACGATCTCGGTGACGATGGGGACCGAGGTGCCCTCCTCGCCGACCTCGTCGAGCAGGTCGGCGGCCCGGGCGGCGCGCCGGTTCCACCGGTCCGCCTCCTCCGCGTCGCCGAGGTCCTCGTGGACGGCTGCGAACGCGAGGAACAGCTCGGGACTCCACGGATGCACCCGGGTGAGGTCGATGGGGGCGCGCTCGAGCTCGTCGAGGGCCCCGCGCGGGTCGCCCTGGTCGAGTCGCGCTCCGGACATGGCGATCGCGAGCCCGACCTGCGCCTCGAGCGGCAGGTGGTCGCGGTCGACGGACCGGCCCAGCTCGAGCGCGCGCTCCGGCCGCCCGACCCCGCGCTCGCTGTCCACCATGAGGGCGATCTGGTCGTCCGACCCCGAGATGCGGCGGAACGTGCGCAGCTCGCGCAGCGCGAGCGCGAAGTCGCCGATCGCGTAGGCGGTGATCGCGACGCTCTCCCGCACGATCGCGATACGGCCGGCGCGATGCGCCGCCGCGAGCGCGTGCCGGTGGGCGAGCTGCGGGTCGTCGTCGATGAGCCGGGCCGCCATCACGAGGTGACGGGCGACCTCGTCCGCGTTCTCCTTGGTGAGGGTCTTCAGCTCGATCCGCGCGGCGCGGTCGAGGTCACCGGGGGTGACGTCCTCGGGGATGGGCGGGTCGTCGCGGCGCGGCCGCGCGTCGGGGCGGTGGGCGCCGAGGCGCTCGCCGGTGCCGCGACGCTCATCACGGGGCCCGGCGGCGTGCCGGCTCCGGTCACCGGGCGCGCGCACGACCGGGCGGCCCTGGTCGCGGGTGCTCGCGCGGCGGGGCCGTTCACCGGTGCGGTCGCCCCGTTCGGGCCGCAGCGGCCGCTCGGAGCGGTGGGGGCGGTCACCCCGTGCGGCGTCGCGGGGGCGTCCTTCTCGACGCTCCCGGCGCGGCCGGTCGGGCCTGCGCTCGTCCTCGTCGGCCACGCGGCCCTCCCGGTTCTGCCTACAAAGCGACGAGGCCATCTTCGTTGGTGAAGATGGCCTCGTCGAAGGGTTGTCCGGCGGTGTCCTACTCTCCCACGGGGTCACCCCCGCAGTACCATCGGCGCTGAGAGTCTTAGCTTCCGGGTTCGGAATGTGACCGGGCGTTTCCCTCTCGCTATGGCCGCCGTAACACTGTCGATGTGTTGTTGGTGTCCCACCGGCCGGCCACGACACGCAGGTCGCGG
>JBQCCU010000200.1:0-3805 GCA_051961935.1 Amnibacterium sp.
GTCTTCACGCCCCGCTCCCACGCTCCGGCGTAGATCGCCATCATGTCGCCGAGGTCGCGCGTCTCGAGGTACATGTTGCGGCTGATCGCCTGGTCGATCCACTTCTGCGCCCGCGCGGCGACCTCGAGGAACGCGTACGGCGAGAGCTGGAAGCTCGTCTTGTAGGTCGCCTTGATCGCGTCCGGGATCGCCTCGATGCCCTGGATGTCGCCCTGGCTGCGGAGGATCTGCTCGCGCACCCGCTCCCACAGGCCGGCCTGCTGCAGCGTGGCGACGAGGTTGCGGTTCACCTCGAGGAACTTGCCGCTCGAGGTGGCCCGGCTGAAGATCTGCGAGAACTGCGGGTCGAGGCCGGGGGTGGTGCCGGCGACGAGGCCGATCGACGCGGTGGGGGCGATGGCCATGAGGGTGGCGTTGCGCATGCCGCCCTTGACCCGCTCGCGGAGGGCGTCCCAGTCGAGCCGGGTGGTGCGGTTCACCTGGATCGGCACACCGCGGTCGGCCTCGGTGATCGCGATGGTGTCGAACGGCACGAGGCCCTTCGACCAGCCGGAGCCCGCGAAGTTCGGGTACGCGCCGCGCGTCTGCGCCAGCTCGACCGACTCCTCGATCGCCGCGTAGGAGACGTGCTCCATGATCTCGTCGATCAGGGCGTACGCCTGCTCGCTCTCGTAGGAGTAGCCCAGCCGCTCGACGACGTCGGTGAACCCCATGACGCCGAGGCCGATGGCCCGGTTCTGCTCGTTCGAGTTGTCCGCCTCGTCGACGCTCGAGAGCGTGATGTCGATGAGGTTGTCGAGCTGCCGCACGGCGAGCTTCGCGCTCTCGGCGATCCGGCCCCAGTCCATGCCGAGGGTGCCGTCCTCGCGCAGCACGAGGTGCCGGGACAGGTTGATCGACGCGAGGTTGCAGACGGAGACGTTGTCGCGGTCCTGCGGCAGCGTGATCTCCGTGCAGAGGTTCGAGGAGTGGATCGTGCCCGTGTTGTTGTTCAGGGCGCGGTTGTTGATCGTGTCCTTCCAGGTGAGCCACGGGTGGCTCGTGGTCTGGAGGGCCATGAGCATCGCCTTGAACTGCTCGCGCGCGCCGATGCGCTTGAACGCGCGCAGGTGGCCGGCCTCCGCCTCGCGGATGTAGTGCTCGTACCGCTCCGAGAACGCCTTGCCGGTGAGCTCGTTGAGGTCCGCGACCTCCAGCGGGTCGAAGAGGTACCAGTCCTGGTCGTGCTGGACGCGCTTCATGAACTCGTCCGAGATCCACACCGCCGTGTTCGCCGTGCGGGTGCGGCGGTACGGGTCGCCGGAGTTCTGCCGCAGGTCGAGGAACTCGGGGAAGTCGAGGTGCCAGTTCTCCATGTAGAAGCAGAGCGCGCCGAACTTCTTGCCACCGCGGGAGACCGCGCGGAGCACCGAGTCGATCGTGTGCATGAACGGGATGGGGCCGGTGGAGGTCGTGTTGTTCGACCGGATCGGCGAGCCCTGCGCGCGGAGCTTCGTCACCGACAGGCCGATGCCGCCGGTGCCCTTCGTGAGCCACATGACGTCGCGGGTGGTCTTAGCGATGTGCTAGATGTCGTCCTGCATCTCGCGGACGAAGCAGTTGGACAGCTGCGGGAACTTCGTGCCCGCGTTCACGAGCGTGGAGCCGGCGGCGAGGTAGTCGAGGCTCGACATCTTCCGGTAGAAGGCGAGGGCCGCGGTCGTCGGGTCCTCCTCGTTCAGGGAGAGCCCCATCGCGATCCGCATGAAGAAGTACTGCGGCACCTCGAGCGGCTCGCCGTTGCGGGCCTTGATGCCGTAGCGGTTGTTCAGCGTGACGACGCCGATGTACTTCAGGAGCTCGTCGTGCGCCGGCTCGAGGGCCGCACCGAGCGCGTCGAGGTCGAACAGGCTGCCGAGCCGCGGGTCGAGCAGCTCCTCCGCCACGCCGCGCTCCACGTAGGCGCGGAAGTGGGAGGTGTGCAGGGCGCGGACCTCCTCGTCCGTCTCGTAGTCGCCGAGCACGCGCTTGTAGATCGTCTTCAGCAGCAGCCGGGCCGCGACGGTGTCGAAGGCCGGGTCGTCCTTGACGTTCTGGAGGGCGACCTGGATGACCGCCTCGTCGAGCTGCTGGGTGGTGATGCCGTCGAAGAGCGTGAGCTCGAGCTCCGACGCGATCTGCGTGACCCACGTGATGTTCGGGTCGAGACCCGCGCTCGCGTGCTCGATCGCGAGGTTGATCTTGTTCGCGTCGTACGGCTCCCGCTGGCCGTTGCGCTTGATCACCGTGATACCCATGACGTCCCTTTCTCGTGCGCCCGGTCCGCCGTCCCCCGAAGGCGTCTGACCGATCCGCGCTGAACCGGTCATCACTATATACAGGGGTGCCGACGGCGCAACGGCCCCATATGTTGTGGAAACCGCCCGGCGTGTCCTCCACATGCCGGTGGATGACCTGTGGAGAACGGGGTCCGGGTGTGTAGAGCATGCACCCGGCCTGCGACAACGGCGCGGCCCTACGATGGGGAGCCTGTGAGCGGTGGATTCGGCGACCTGTTGAGAACCCGCGGCGTCGCGCGGATCATCGCCGCCCAGCTCGTCGCGCGGTTCCCGAGCGGCATGCTCTCGCTCGGCCTGCTCTTCCACGTGCAGCGGCGCACCGGTTCCTACACGGTCGCCGGCGCGGTGCTCGCCGCGCTCAGCATCGGCCAGGCCGTGTCCGGCCCGGCGGTCGGCCGGCTGATGGGGCGCCTCGGCATCCGGCCCGTCGTGCTCGGCACGGCGGCGCTCTGCGCGGCGGCGGTCGCGACGATCGCGCTCGCCGACATCCCGCCCCTCGCGATCATCGGCCTCGCGCTGGCGGCCGGCCTCACCTTCCCACCGATCACCTCCGCCGTGCGCACGATCTACCCCAAGCTCGTGAACTCGCGGATGCTCGCGCCCCTGTTCTCGCTCGACGCCTCGCTGCAGGAGCTCATCTGGATCGGCGGGCCCGTGGCCGTGACGTTCGTCGCGACCGCCGTCAGCACCGAGCTGGGCCTGATGCTGTCGGTCGCGCTGCTCATCGGCGGCGGCATCTGGTTCGCCGCCTCGCCCGAGGTCGGCCGGGTGCGCATCCCGCGCAGCAAGCGGCGGTTCGGCGCCGTGCTGCTGAAGCCGCAGGTGCTGCTCATCACCGGCGTCGGCTTCCTGATCATCGCCTCCTGCGCGGACGTGGAGGCCAGCGTGGCGGGTGCCTTCGGCACCGGGGACCCGACGAGCGGCGTGGTCCTCGCGATCTGGTCGCTCGCCTCCCTCGTCGGCGGCTTCGCGCTCGCCCGCCTGCCCATGCGCTCCTGGTCGCTGACGCTGCGGCTGCTCATCGTCGTGGTGGGGGTGGCGATCACGCCGTTCGTCTCCGGCTTCCTCGGGCTCTCCCTCGCGCTGGTCGTGGCGGGCTTCGGCCTCGCGCCGGCGCTCGGCGTGATGTCCGCGATCGTCTCGTCGTCCGTGCGGTTCAGCGACACCGCAGAGGCCTACGGCTGGACGAACACCGGCCAACTGGTGGGCGTGGCCCTGGGCGCCGCGCTCGCGGGCGCCCTGCTCGACTCGGCGGGCCCGTCGTCGGCCTTCGCGTGCGGCGCCGGCCTCGCGGTCGCCAGCCTCGCGGTCGCGGCGCTCGCCCACCGCGTGACGCCGGACCTGCGCGGCCGCGACGCGGGGCCGGTGCCCGACACCGGGGCCGTCCCGGTGCAGCCCGCGTCCTGACCCCGCCCGGCCCCGGCACCGTCGGCGAGCGAGCACCTCAGCAGGACCGTTTCACTTCAGCAGGACGAAACGGGCACGTT
>JBQCCU010000201.1:0-4972 GCA_051961935.1 Amnibacterium sp.
GGCCCGGGCGATCATGGCCGCGGCCGACTCGAGGCCGCCCGGAGGCACCGGCGATCCGGTCCAGGAGGCGAGCACGAGCACGGTGAGCACGAGCCCGAGCACGGCGGCGGCGAGGATGATGCTGCGACTCGTCCGGACGCCGACCATCGCGAGCAGCACGAGGGCGGTCGCGGGCGCCGCGGTGAGGTCGCGGGCGAGGTCCCCGCCGCCCCACACGGCGCAGGCGTCGAGGGCGACGACCCCGCCGAGGCCGGCCATCAGCGCGTAGCCGACCCAGGGGTTCAGCGTGTCGCCCGCGGACCGCGAGGCGAAGGCGAGGCCGACGAGCAGGCCGGCGAGCAGCAGCCAGGCGAGGGCCGCGAAGCCGGGCGCCGGGTAGTCGTGCCACTTGACCGCGAACCGGCCGATGTCGAAGCAGAGCAGCAGCACGGCGAGGATCGTCGCCGCGATGCCGAGGAATCCGGTGCCGAGGCTCGTCCGGGCGGGGCGGGGCCCGCTCGAGGCGCGCGGCAGGCGCAGGGCCGGGAGGCGGCGGACGACGTCGTCGCGGTCCGCGGCGGCGCTGCGGTGAGCGCGCCGGGGCGCGAGCACCGGCGGCTCGGCGAGGTCCTGCTCGGGAGCGACGGTCATCGGGGCACCTCCAGCACCACGGTCGTGCCGGAGCCCTGCGCGGAGAAGACGCGGGCGTTGCCGCCCATCTCGGTGAGGCGTCCGACGATGGACTCCCGGTAGCCGAGCTTGCCGGCGGGCACGGCGGCCGGCTCGAACCCGACGCCGTTGTCGGTGACGAGCGCCCGCACGGTCGTCTCGTCGTCGGTGATGGTCACGTGGGCCTCGTTGACGCCGGAGTGGCGGCGCACGTTCTCGAGGCACTCGCCGAGGGCGAGCAGGAACGCGTCCAGCTTGCCGGGTGCGAGGGACACGGCGGAGGCGCCGTGCCAGCTCACGTCGAGGCCGAGCCGCTCGAACCGCTTGCGCACGGTCTCGAGCGAGTCGCCCGGCTCCGTGCCGGCGCCGGGCGCGCCGCCGTCCTCGCCCGTCGCGGTCGGCGCGGCGTTCATGCTGAGGGGCGCGGCCGACAGGCGCAGCTGGCGCAGCAGGCGGGCGTCGTCGCCGGCCTGCCGGCGCAGCGCCTCGCGGCTCACGCCGACCCCGGAGTGGGCGAGCAGGGTCAGGGTGGCGAGCACCGTGTCGTGGAGCAGTCGGGCGCCCTGCCGGCGCTGCGCCTCGGTCTCGCTCGCCTGGCGCTCGCTGCGGTGGGCGCGCCCGATGGAGGAGACGCGCCGGGCGGCGCGCAGCAGGCCGGCGGAGAGCACCGCGCCCGCCGCGACGAGCCCGCTCCAGCCGACGACCGTCGACAGCGCCGCGAGACCGATCAGGTCGGAGCCCGCGAACACGACGACGACGGTCACCATCGTGGTGGTGAACGCGCCGACGAGCACGAGCATCCGGCCGAGGCTGATGGTGAGCAGCACGCTCGCGGCGCCCGTCGACGCGGAGCCGAGGACCCGCATCGCGTCCGACACCGGCAGTGGGAGGGTCCCCGTGCCGGCGACACCGGTCCAGCCGGCGAACGCGCCGGCCGTCTCCGAGCGCAGCAGCACGATCGTGGCGAGGCCGAGCACGATGCTCGCGATCGGCCATTCCACGTTCTTCGTGCGACCCATCTGGAACTGGCAGGCGGCCAGCACCACGAACAGGGGCAGGACGATCAGCACCGAGGGGAGCGCCGTGCCGCCCAGCACGAGCAGCAGGAACGCGACCACGGTGGAGGTGAGCCCGATGAGCCGGGCGCTCTCGGCGAGGAGCCGATCGCGTTGCTTGAGGATGCGTTCCATGACTTCCGCTGCGGGTGTCGGGGCGCGTTCCGCCGGGGTGCGGGGCGCGAGTCGTCATGGAATCACAGGCCGTGCCCCGGACAGGGGGTGCCGCGCCGGTTGAAGGTTTTCCGTTGCCTGAGCGTCCGCGCGTCCATCGCGCCGTTCCGGAGATCCCGGCCGACACGCCGCATCCGGCGCTCAGGAGACGGCGTGTCGCGCGGTTTCTCCTGAACCGCGCGATCACTCGGGCGCGATCCACCCCTCGCGGATGGCGTGGCGGCGCAGCAGCTGCTTCGTGCCGAGGTCCACGCCTGCGGCCCGGTACTTGCGCCGGCCGCGCTTGATGTAGCTCTTCGCGGTCTGGTCCGTGGTGGCCATGTGCACCGCGACCTCGTGCACGCTCCGGCCACCCGCGTAGAGCTGCAGCGCCGTCAGCTCCTGCTTGCCGAGGCTCGGGTCGGCGCGGTTCGCGTACTCCTCCAGGGCGGCGAGCACGGCTGGCGACCGGTGCTCGCGCCCGGCCGCCACGTCGTGCACGGCGGCGACCAGCTCGTCCGCCGACTCCTGCTTCGCGACGAAGGCGGCCGCCCCCGCGGCGAACGCGCCGTGCACCGTCGCGGGATCGCCCGATCGCGCGATCACCACGACGGGCACCTCCGTCGTCGCCAGCGACTTCACCTTCTGGTCGAACGGCACGCCGTCCTCGAGCCCGTGCTCGACGACGACCACGTCGACCGGGAAGGCCGGGTGGGCGAGCAGGTCGTCCCAGCGGGTGAGGGCGGCGACCACCTCGATCCGGGTGCGCGGGGCGCCGAGGCGCGCGGCGAGGCCTTCGACGAGCAGCCGGTGGTCGTCCACGATCGCGATGCGGATGCGGGTGCCGCTCGGCGGGTCGGTGGGCCTGCGCGGGAGGGCGGGACGCGGGGCCGCGGGCGCCGTGCCGATCCGCCGCTCCTCGATCGTCATGCGGTCCCTCCCGGGCCCATCGTAGGGCGCGCCGGACGCCCCCGGGGGCGCCCGGATCCGGCGCCTCAGGCGGCGAGCAGCCGGGCGATCGCGGCGCCCACCGCCTCCCGCTCGATGAGGAAGGCGTCGTGCCCGAACGCCGAGCGCAGCAGCACCGGCTCGGGGCCGGCGAGCGCGGTGGGCACCGCGCGCGCGATGCGCTCCTGGTCGGTGAGCGGGTAGAGGCGGTCGGAGTCGATCCCGAGCACCAGCATGGGGGCGGACACGCGGCCGAGCGCCGCCTCGACGCCGCCGCGGTCGCGACCGACGTCGTGCGAGCTCATCGCGTCGACGAGCCGGATGTAGCTGTTCGCGTCGAAGCGCCGCGGGAACCGGTTGCCGTGGAAGTCGAGGTACGACTCGACGCTGAAGCGGCCGTGGCCGCCGAGGGGGGACACGTCGCTCTGCCAGGAGCGCGCGAACCGCTCGTTCAGCTCGCCGGCGCTCCGGTAGTTCAGCAGGGCCATCCGCCGCGCGAGCGCGAGGCCCCGGTGCGGGCCCTCGCCGTCGGGGGCGTCGTAGTACTCGCCGCCGCGGAAGCGCGGGTCGGACCGCACCGCCTCCGTCTGCACCGAGTTGAGGGCGATCTGGTCCGCGCTCGACGCCGCCGGCGCGGCGAGCACCGCGACCCGGGCGACCCGCTCCGGCAGGCCGACCGCCCACTCGAGGGCGTGCATCCCGCCCATGGAGCCCCCGATCACGGCCGCGAACCGCTCGATGCCGAGGGCGTCGGCGAACGCGGCCTGCGCCGCGACCTGGTCGCGGATGGTCAGGTACGGGAAGCGGCCGCCCCACGGGGCGAGGTCGGGGCCGAGCGAGGCGGGCCCGGTCGTGCCCTGGCAGCCGCCCAGGATGTTCGGCGCGACGACGAACCAGCGGTCGGTGTCGAGCGGCAGGCCGGGGCCGACCATGCCCTCCCACCAGCCGGCGGTCGGCTGCCCGGGGCCGGCGGCACCGACGACGTGGGCGTCCCCGGTGAGGGCGTGCAGGACGAGCACCGCGTTGTCGCGCGCGGCGGAGAGCCGTCCCCACTGCTCGTAGGCGACGCGCACGTTCGGCAGCGTCGTCCCCACCTCCAGCGGGATCGTGCCCACCTGCACGAACCGGCGGTCGGCGACGGGGTCGCCCTCGCGCCACGCGCCGCTCGCCGGCGGCTTGCCGAGCAGCGACCGTGCATCCGCGTCCGTGATCGGGCGGACCGCCTCCGAGTCCTCCGATGTCTGCCAGTCCATGTCCCGCCCAGTATGAAGTCGGAAGGCCGGGCGTCCCCGCCGTATGACGACGGGAGCGCCCGGCCCTCCGGGGATCCGATCAGACCGCGGTCTCCTGGAAGGACCGCGCGGCCGCCAGGCCGGCCTCCAGGTCGGCCTTCAGGTCGTCGATGTGCTCGAGCCCGATCGACAGGCGCACGAGTCCCGGCGTGACGCCCGCGGTGAGCTGCTGCTCGGGCGTGAGCTGCGAGTGCGTCGTCGAGGCCGGGTGGATGACGAGGGAGCGCACGTCGCCGATGTTCGCGAGGTGGCTGAACAGGGTCAGGCTCTCGACGAAGCGGCGGCCCGCGTCCACCCCGCCCTTCAGCTCGAAGGACACGACCGCGCCGACGCCCTTCGGCGCGTACCGGTTCGCGGCGGCGTACCAGGGGCTCGAGGGCAGCCCGGCGTAGTTCACGCTCGCGACGTCGTCGTGGTTCTCGAGCCACTCGGCGATCTCCTGCGCGTTCCGCACGTGCCGCTCGATGCGCAGGGACAGCGTCTCGATGCCCTGGATGAGGCTGAACGCGGTGTCGGGGGAGACGGCGGCGCCGATGTCGCGGAGCAGCTGCACGCGGGCCTTGATGATGTAGGCCAGGCCGTCGCCGACCGCGGTCGTGTACGACGCGCCGTGGTACGAGGGGTCCGGCTCGGTGAGCCCGGGGAACCGCTCGACGTTCTCGCTCCACCTGAAGCGGCCGCCGTCGACGATCGCGCCGGCGACGACGGTGCCGTGGCCGCCGAGGAACTTCGTCGCCGAGTGCACGACGATGTCCGCCCCGTGCTCGAACGGGCGGATGAGGTACGGCGTCGCGATCGTGTTGTCGACGATCAGCGGCACGCCGCTCTCGTGGGCGACGTCGGCGACCGTGCGGATGTCGAGGACGTTGATCCTCG
>JBQCCU010000202.1:0-3021 GCA_051961935.1 Amnibacterium sp.
CATCCCGATCCTGTTCTGCGGGCCGCTGCTGCACCAGCTCGGCGAGGCGTTCATCCCCGACCTCGGCGGCTGCCGCATCGGGGACCGGCCGATCAACTTCCACCTCGACGCGCTCCGCAATTTCGGCGCGGTCGTCGAGAAGCTGCCGACCGGCATCCGCCTCTCCGCGCCCAACGGCCTCCACGGTGCCCACGTGCACCTGCCGTACCCGAGCGTCGGCGCGACCGAGCAGACCCTGCTCGCCGCGGTCCGCGCGGAGGGCGTGACGGAGCTGCGCAACGCGGCGATCGAGCCCGAGATCATGGACCTGATCGCGATCCTGCAGAAGATGGGCGCGATCATCTCGGTCGAGCCGAACCGCGTCATCCTCATCGAGGGCGTGAAGGAGCTCCGCGGCTACACGCACCGGGCGATCTTCGACCGCAACGAGGCCGCCAGCTGGGCGTCCGCCGCGCTCGCCACGCAGGGCGACGTGTTCGTCCACGGGGCGCAGCAGGAGCACATGATGACGTTCCTGAACGTGTTCCGGAAGGTCGGCGGCGCGTTCGACGTCGAGGAGCACGGCATCCGCTTCTGGCACCCGGGCGCCCCGCTGAAGCCCGTCGTCATCGAGACGGACGTGCACCCCGGGTTCATGACCGACTGGCAGCAGCCGCTCGTGGTGGCCCTCACCCAGGCGGACGGCGTGTCGACCGTGCACGAGACGGTGTACGAGAACCGGTTCGGCTTCACCGAGGCGCTGCAGAAGATGGGCGCGGACATCCGCGTGCACCCGCGCGGCTTCGCGGCCCCGAACCGGCGCGTGCCGCGTCGCGACCTCGAGCAGGCCGCCGTCATCACCGGCCCGACACCGCTGCACGGCGCCGACATCGAGGTGCCGGACCTCCGCGGCGGCTTCTCGCACCTCATCGCGGCGCTCACCGCGACGGGCACGTCGACGGTCCGCAACGTCGGCATCATCAGCCGGGGGTACGAGAACTTCGAGGGCAAGCTCCGAGGCCTGGGGGCGCGCTTCACCGTCGATGGCTGATCGCCCGCGGCAGGAGAAGCTGCGCCCGTCGCTGTGGTGGGTGCTCGGCGCCATCGTCGTGCCCTTCATCCGCGCCACGGCGCGGCTGCGGATCCGGGAACCGCAGAAGCTGCCCGCGACGGGGCCGTTCATCCTCGCGCCGAACCACTACTCCAACATCGACCCCCTCGTGGTGGCCGTCGCGGTGTGGCGGCTCGGTCGCGCGCCGCGGTTCCTCGCGAAGGCGTCCCTCTTCCGCATCCCCGTCCTGGGGGCGCTGATGCGCGGCGTCGGCCAGGTGCCCGTCGAGCGCGGTGGCCGGGCGACGGTGCCGCTCGACGCCGCGAAGCGGATCGTGCGCGACGGGCACTGCGTGATCGTCTACCCGGAGGGGTCGCTCACCAGGGACCCCGACCTGTGGCCGATGCGCGGCAAGACGGGGGCGGCCCGGCTCGCCCTCGACCTCGGCATCCCCGTTGTCCCCGCGGCGCACTGGGGCACCCAGGGCCTCATGCCCCGCTACTCGAACCGCATCCGCGTGTTCCCGCGCGCCCGGATCGACGTGATCTTCGGCGACCCGGTGGACCTCTCGGAGTTCTCGGGCAGGGCCGGCGACCCCGCCGCCCTCCAGGCCGCCACCGCGCGGATCATGGCGGCGGTCACCGGGCTCGTCGAGCAGCTCCGCGGCGAGACCGCGCCGGCCGAGCGGTGGGATCCGACGAAGCACGGGCAGTCCGAGACGGGCCGCTTCTGATGGGATCCGTCGCGGTCCTCGGCGCCGGCAGCTGGGGCACCACGTTCGCCAAGGTGCTCGCGGACGCCGGCAACGACGTGGCGCTCTGGGCCCGGCGTCCCGCGCTCGCCGAGGCGATCGCCAAGCGGCACCGGAACGACGACTACCTCCCGGGGATCGTGCTGCCCGACGCGATCCGCGTCGACGCGGACCTGTCCGCCGTGCTCGCGGACGCCGGGATCGTCTTCCTCTCCGTGCCGAGCCAGTCGCTCCGCGGGGTGCTGCCGCAGGTCACGACCGCCATCCGCCCCGACGCCCTCGTCGTCAGCCTGATGAAGGGCGTCGAGAACGGCACCGGCCTCCGGATGAGCGAGGTGATCCGCGAGGGCCTCGCCGTGCCAGACGAGCGGATCGCGGTGGTCTCGGGGCCGAACCTCGCCACCGAGATCGCCCGCGGGCAGCCCACGGCCGCCGTCGTGGCCTCCGACTCGCAGGCCACCGCCGAGCGCGTCGCCCTCGCGGCGGCGAACCGCTACTTCCGCACCTTCACGAACACCGACGTCATCGGCACCGAGTTCGGCGGCGTGCTGAAGAACCTCATCGCGGTCGCCACCGGCATCGTCGTCGGCGTCGGGTACGGGGACAACACGAAGGCGTCGATCCTCACCCGCGGCCTCGCCGAGATGACCGCGTTCGCGGTGGCGTTCGGCGCGCAGCCGGAGACCCTCGCGGGCCTCGCCGGGCTCGGCGACCTCATCGCCACGAGCGAGTCGCCCCTGTCCCGGAACAACCGGGCGGGCCGGCTGCTCGGGCAGGGCTACGGCGTCGACGACGTGCTCCGGACGATGGACCAGGTGGCGGAGGGGCTCACGTCCCTCCAGCCCGTGCTCGACCTCGCCGCGGCCCGGGGCGTCGCCATGCCGATCGCGCAGCAGGTCGCCGACGTGATCGCCGGGACGCTCGACCCCCGCGACATCGCCCCGCACGTCTCCGACGAGGCCCTCCCCGTCGGGGAGTAGCGGCCCGCGGGTACGCTCGAGAGGTGACGGATCCCCGGACCCGCGTCGCGGTCGTCTTCGGCGGCCGCTCCAGCGAGCACGCCATCAGCTGCGCGACCGCGGGCGGCGTCCTCGCCGCGATCGACCGCGACCGCTACGAGGTGATCCCGATCGGGATCACGCGCGAGGGGGCGTTCGTGCTCGAGCGGGACGATCCCGCGGCGTTCGGCCTCGACCCGGAGGCGCTGCCCGAGGTGCGCGACGACGGCACGCGGGTGCAC
>JBQCCU010000203.1:0-2870 GCA_051961935.1 Amnibacterium sp.
ACTTCGGCAGGCCAGCAGCGCTTCAGCAGGCCCGTGGTCGACCAGCGGCCTGCCGAAGCGCGATCAGCCTGCTGACGTGCTCGTCATAGGGAAGAGCCCCCGGCCGGTACCCATCCGGACGGGGGCTCTTCTGCCGCAAGATGCTGAGGTTCGAGGGCCGCTACCCATACAGCCCGAACACTGAAGAAGTCGCATCCGCTGACACAAAAACGGTATCCGTGCGGAGGGTTCCGTTGGGCCCGACACGCCGGTGAATTACATGAGTGTCATGCTCGGGCGTGTCGCACCGGAGGGGTCAGACCGCGGAGCGGTGGAGCCACGTCACGGACGACGATCCGATGGCGTGACGGAAGGGCTCCAGCTCGTCGTCCCAGGCCTGGCCGAGGGCGAGCCGGAGCTCGCGGTGGAGCTCGATGATGCTGGTCCCGGCCGCGTCCATTGCGTTGCGGATCCGGTCCTCCGGCACGACGACGTTGCCGGCCGCATCGGTCTGGGCGTGGAAGATCCCGAGGTCGGGGGTGTGCAGCCAGCGGCTGCCGTCGACGCCGTCGCGGGGGTCCTCGGTGACCTCGAAGCGCAGGTGCTCCCAGCCGCGGAGCGCGGATGCGATGGCGGCGCCGGTGCCCGGCGCGCCTTCCCAGTAGTAGTCGGTGCGCTGGGAACCCCGGAGCACCGGCTGATCAGCCCAGGTGAAGCTGACGGCACGGCCGATCGCGCGACCGGCCGCCCATTCGACATGGGGGCAGAGCGCGCGAGGCGACGAGTGCACGTACAGCACGCCCCGGGCGGAGGTGGTGACCATGGATTCGTCCTCCGTTCGAACAGATGCGTCTTCCCCAACGACCTGGTGAACGGATGAACCGATGCCACCGCTTATGAAATTAGCGGAGCCCTATTCGACTCCCCGGAAGTATGCCCGACGACACGCCGAAATCACAAGGCGCTGGTCGGCGCTCGGCGCGGTAGGGGCGCAGCGAGCGTGTCCCGCACGGCGCGTCACGGCAGCAGCGCGAGCTTGCCGCCCGGGTGGCCTTCGGCGAGGAAGGTCAGCGCGTCCGCCGCCTGCTCGAGCGGATACGTGCGCGCGACGGGCACGACCAGGTCGCCGGCGGCCGCCATCGCGATCAGCTCGGGCCGGATGCGGTCGCGGAACGCAGCGCTCTCGGGCATGCTCCCGCCGATCACCCGGAAGCCCTCCGCCTGCGCACGGCCGAAGGCGGCGATGGTGACGACCCGCGCCCGGTCCGGCACGAGCGACAGGGAGACGTCGACGGCCTCGTCCGTGCCGACGCAGTCGAGGGCGGCGGCGATCCCGTCCGGCGCGGCGTCCCGAACGCGCTGCTCGAGCCCCTCGCCGTAGGCGACCGGCTCGCCGCCGAAGCGGCGGACCGTGTCGAAGCTCCGCTCCCCCGCCGTGCCGATCACCCGGACGCCGTGCTGCCGCGCCTGCTGCAGCACGCTGACCCCGACGGCGCCGGAGGCACCGTGCACGAGGATCGTCTCGCCCTCCCGCGCCCCGACGACGGCCAGCATCTCTGCGGCGGTGGTGCCGGCGAGGAGCAGGTTCGCGGCGGCGGGGAAGTCGAGGGCAGCCGGCTTGGCGAACACGTCCTTCGCCGGCACCGTCACGGCGGACGCGTAGCCGCCCCGCACGCGGAACGCGAGCACCTCGTCGCCGACGGCGCCGCCGCCGGAGGCGAGCTGCGTGTCCGCGCCGAGCGCGGCGACGACGCCCGCCACCTCGTAGCCGGGGGCGATGGGCAGCGCGGCCGGATCCCGGTTCGTCCGCCCCGAGAACCCCTTGTAGTCGGCCGGGTTCACGCCGACGGCGCGGACCTCGATCAGGACCTGGCCGGGCCCGGGCCGGACCGCCTCCTCCGCCACCACACGGAGCACCTCGGGGCCGCCGTACTCGGGGGCGATCACGCGGCGGACGGTGGTGGGGGCGTCGTGGCTCATGCCTCCGAATTGAACGCCGTGGAGCCTGCGGATCCGCCGGACGCCGGTCAGGCGTCCGCGTACGACTCGACCACCGCGGTGTCGAGCGGGAAGTCGATCGGGAAGTCCCCGAACAGCAGCCGGCCGGCCGCCGCGGCGGACTCCCGCACCGCGCGCTCCGCCTCGGCCGCGAGGCCCTCCGGCGTGTGCACCAGCACCTCGTCGTGCAGGAAGTAGACGAGGTGCGGCCGCTCGGCGAGCGCTCCCCCACCGAGCGCCCAGAGCCGCTTGCGGAGCTCGGCCATCCAGCAGAGCGCCCACTCGGCGGCCGTGCCCTGCACGACGAAGTTGCGGGTGAACCGCCCCTGATCCCGCGCGAGCGACCGCGCGCGACGGATGAGCCCGGCCTCGGCGTCGAGGCCGGCCGCGGCGCGCTGGGCCGCGTGCCAGCCCTCCGAGGGTCCGGGCGAGGTACGCCCCAGCAGGGTGGAGACCGCGCCGCCCTGCTCCCCGATGCGCGCCGCCCGCTCCACGAGCCCCAGGGACGCCGGGAAGCGCTGCGCGAGCCGGGGCACGAGACGGCCGCCCGTGCCCTGCGTGGCGCCGTAGAGCGCACCGAGCATCCCGTACTTGGCGGCGCTGCGGTCGGCGACCGCACCCGTCGCCACGATGCCGTCGTAGAGGTCGCGGCCGTGACCGGCCTGGGCCATGCTGCGGTCCTGCGCCATGCCGGCGAGCACGCGCGGCTCCAGCTGGGCGGCGTCGGCGACGACGAGACGCCACCCGGGATCGACGGTGACGGCCGAACGGATCTGCTTGGGCAGCTGCATCGCGCCGCCGTTCCGAGTGGCCCACCGGCCCGTCACGACGCCGCCCACCACGTAGTCGGGCCGGAAGCGGCTCCCGGCGACCCAGGTGTCGAGCCAGGCCCA
>JBQCCU010000204.1:0-6942 GCA_051961935.1 Amnibacterium sp.
CGAGAGCCCGCCCTGCCAGTACTTCTGCAGGCTGAGGAAGGCGATGATCAGCGGGATCACGGAGACGAGGGAGCCGATGATGATGAGGCTCCAGAGCGAGTGGCCGCCGCCGTTGTTGTTGGCGGCGAGGCCCTCCCAGAGGCCGATCCCGACCGGGATCGGGAACAGGCTCGAGTCGGAGAGCATGGCGAGCGGCAGGAAGTAGTTGTTCCAGCACGCCACCACGCCGAGCAGCAGCACCGTGACGATGATCGGCCGGAGCAGCGGTAGGGCGACGGAGACGAAGGTGCGGAACTCGCCCGCCCCGTCGACGCGCGCGGCGTCGAGCAGCTCCGTCGGGACCGCATCCGCGATGTAGACGCGCATGAGGTAGACCGCGAACGGGCTGAGGAAGGACGGCAGGATCACCGCCCAGATCGTGTCGGTGAGGTGCAGGTCCGAGAAGAGGATGAACGTCGGGATGACGAGGGCCGTGAGCGGCACCATGACGGAGCCGAGCACGACCGCGAACATCAGGTTCCGGCCGGGGAAGGCGAACTTCGCGAACCCGTAGCCGGCGAGCACGGCGATGACGGTGGCGCCCGCGCCGCCCGCCAGGGCGTAGAGCACGGAGTTCGCGAGCCAGCGCAGGTAGATCCCGCCGTTGTAGGTGAACAGGTCCTGCAGGTTCGCGACGTAGTTCACCCCGCCGCTGAACCAGAGCGCGCCCGACCCGCTGAACAGGGCGACCGGGTCCTTCGAGCTCGCGACGAGCAGCCACCAGAGGGGGATGAGGAAGTACACGATCAGCGCGCCGAGGAACAGGTGCGCGACCACGTTCCGCGGGTTGCGCGGCCGCGAGCGGCGCGCCGCCACGCCGGGACGGACGCGGGACGGGATGGCGGTCATGCGAAGACACTCCCTCGCTTGCGCGTGAGGAACAGGAACACGAAGACGCAGACGAACACGACGAACCCGAGCGCGAAGGAGATCGCGGAGGCGTAGTTGAACTGCGCGTAGGAGAAGGCGACGTTGTACGCGTAGATGTTCGGCGTGAACTCCGGCGTGATCGACCCGTTGGCGATCGGCCGGAGGATCTGCGGCTCGCTGAAGAACTGCAGCGTGCCGATCAGGGCGAACACGAGGATCAGCACCAGCGAGTTCGCGACCATCGGCACCTTGATGCGGAAGGCGAGCTGCCAGGCGTTCGCGCCGTCGATGCGGGCGGCCTCGTAGATCGTCGAGTCCACGCCCTGGAGCGCGGCGTAGATGATGATCATGTAGTAGCCGGCCCACTGCCAGGTGACGACGTTCACGAGGCTGCCGAACACCGTGTCGGGTCCGAGCAGCACGGGCGCGCTCACCCCGAACAGCGATGCGAGCTGCTCCGTCGGCCCGAAGATCGGGCTGTAGAGGAAGCCCCACATCAGGGCCCCGATCACCGCCGGCACGGCGTACGGCAGGAAGATCGTGAGGCGCGCGAACCGCGCGAACCGTGTGGTGATCGCGTCGAGCACGAGCGCCGCGGCGAGCGAGACGGCCATCTGGATCGGGATCAGCACGACCACGAAGCGGACGACGAACCAGAGTCCCTTGAGGAACGAGGCGTCGGTGAACGCCTGCACGTAGTTGCCGAACAGCGAGAACTGCGTGCCGGTGGCGAGCCCCTTCGTGAAGAGGCTCAGGTAGAAGGCGTACGCGAGCGGCGCGATCAGGAAGACCACGAACACGATCGCGAACGGGAGGATGAACGCCCAGCCGATCAGCGCGTGCCGGCGGGCGGCGCGGCGCTGGGACGGGTTGCGCCGGGTGGCGACGCGGGCGGGTCGGACGGCCGGGCCTTCGGTGCCGACCGCGGTGGCGGTGTGAGTCATGGGTCCCCTTCGTACGTGCCCCGAGGCGGACCGGGCGGGCGTCGACGCCCGGTCCGCCGGTCGGTTCTACTTGACGTTGAACCCCTGGCTCTTCGCGTACTTCACGATCTGCTCCTGCAGCGCCGTCGCCGCCGCGGCGCCGCCGATCTTGCCGTTGTTGATGGCGGTGAGCTGGTTCTGGAGCTGCGCGTAGTAGTAGACGGTGAAGGGCGGGTAGGTGAAGCCCTTGTAGGCGTTCTCCGCCGGCACGTAGACGTCCTTGTTCGCCGTCTGGCCGCCGAAGAAGTCGATCTTCGCGTTGATGAACTCACTGGACTTCAGCACGTTCTGGTTCAGCGGGAAGATGGTCTGGGTCTTCCAGCCGTCCGCGAGCGACGCGGGGTCCGCGTAGAGACCCATGGCCACCTTCGCGGCGAGCGCCTTGTCGTTGGCCTGCGTGGTCACGGCCAGCGCCGATCCGCCCCAGTTGACCGAGACGGGGTTCGCGGGATCCCACTGCGGGAGCGGGGCCGTGGCGAACTTGCCCTTGTCCGTGCCCTTGCCGACACCGGCGCCGGTGAGGTAGCCGGGCGCCCAGGCCGCCGAGATGTACGTGGCGTACTTGCCGTTCACGACACCCGAGATGTAGTCGGTGGTGAACTGGTCCTGCTTGCCGACCAGGCCCTTCTGCGCGAGGTTCGCCCAGTAGTCGAGCACGTCCTTCGACGCCTGGTCGTCGAGCTTGATCGTGATGTCCTTCGGGTTCGCGCTGTAGTCGTAGACGAACGGCTGCGCACCCTTCTGGATCTCGAGCGCCATCATCGCCGCAGGCACGTTGGCGCCGAGGTCGCCGAAGGCCGGGCCGCCTGCGGCCTTGACCTTCGCGGCATCGGCGGCGTACTCGTCCCACGTCTTCGGCGGCGTGGTGATGCCGTACTTCTTGAAGATGTCGGTGCGGTAGATCATGCCCATCGGGCCGCCGTCGATCGGCGCCGCGTAGACCGCGTTCCCCGCGGAGACGTCCTTCCAGGCGCCCTCGCTGAAGTTGCCCTTGATCTTGTCGGCCCCGTACTTGCTGATGTCGACGAGGGCGTTCTGGATCTCGAAGTTCGTGAGGTGGTCCGCCTCGAGCATCACCACGTCGGGGGCGCCCTTGCCGGCGGACACCGCGGTCTGGAACTTGTCGTACTCCGGGCCACCCGCGCCGGCGTTCCGCCAGCACGCCTGCACGTCCTTGTGGGCCTTGTTGAAGTTGTCGACGACCTTCGCCATGTTCGGGTACCACGCCCACACGGTGACCGTCGGCGCGCTCTTCACGAGGATCTTGTTGGTGCAGTTGGTCGCGTGTTCCGCACTGCCGCCTCCGCCACCACTGCCGCCGCTCGGCGAGCAGCCGACCAGCGCGGTGAGGACGCCACCCGCGGCGATCGCCGCGACGAGGAGCCTGGACTTCTTCACTGCGTTCTCCTTCGAACGGACGTGAACGGCACCTGCAGCGTGCACGTCACTGTGGTTGCTGATGCGAGGTCGAGCCGGACCCGTGCGGGGCCGCCAGGCACTCCCACGTCCTGCGAAACGATCTCGTAGAACGTTATACGCGGGGACTGTACACCCGGCCCGGGCGTGTCCGTCCGTCTCGATCCGGTAACGGCGCGTCGCCCCGCGGGAGGACGCACCCCCCGCCCGCGGGGCGACGGCCCGGCAGTAAGTGCACGTGAGCGATCGAGCCGCAGCGGACCCGGGACGGCACGCCGCGCCGCTCGGGCGCCGCGCCACCCTGCGCGACGTCGCCCGCCGCGCCGGCGTGTCCACCGCCGCCGCCTCGAAGGTGCTCCGGGGCGCGTACGGCGTGAGCCCCGGGATGCGCGAGCGGGTGCAGGAGGCGATGACGGCGCTCGCGTACCGCCCGAACGCCTCCGCGCGTGGGATGCGCGGCAAGACCTTCACGGTCGGCGTGCTGATCTCGGACGTCCAGAACCAGTTCTACGACCAGGTGCTCTCCGGCCTCACGCCGGTCTTCGCCGAGGCCGAGTACGAGGTGTTCATCGGACCGGCGGGGACGACGGTTGAGTCCGAGATCGCGATGGTCGAGTCGATGATCGACCACCGCATGGACGGCCTGATCCTCATGACGCCGCTCATGTCCCGAGCGGAGCTCGAGCGGTGCGCTGCGATCCTGCCCGTCGTCGTCGTGGCGCGCGGCGGGGCCGCGGACGGGTTCGACACCATCACCACCGACGACGAGCTGGGCTCCGCGCTCATCGTCGACCACCTCGTGGGGCTCGGGCACCGGTCCATCGCCCACATCACCCAGGGCTCGCCCGACGACGACCCGACCCTCCCGTTCCGCGCCCGCTCGAGGGGCTACGAGGACGCGATGCGCCGGCACGGCCTCGGCGACCTGATCGACGTCGTGTGGACGTCCTGGAGCCATGCCGGCGGCTTCTCCGCCGCGGAGGAGTTCCTCGGCCGGCCGACGCTGCCCACCGCCGTGCACGCGGGCGCCGACGTGGCAGCGCTCGGCCTGCTCAGCGACTTCTGGGACCACGGGATCGACGTGCCCGGGACCGTGTCGGTCGCCGGGTACGACAACTCCCCGATCGGGATGCTCGCGCCGATCTCGCTCACGAGCGTCGACCAGGCCGCGGGCGAGCTCGGCACCCAGGCCGCCGGCCTCCTGCTGGAGCGCATCGGCGGTCGGACGGAGCCCCGATCGGTGCGGCTCACGCCGACCCTGGTCCCCCGGAGCACGACGGCCGCACCCCGCAGCTGACGACGCGCGGCGACGCGTTGCAGGGTCCGTGTAGAACGTTGTACGTTCGGCGCGGCACCGCTCGCCGGACCTGGTTCCGGACCTCGAGCGCCACGCGACGACGAGGAGCCCCATGGCCGCTGCGCCCGCCGCCCGGATCGACATCGCGACGGGACGACCGTCCGTCCGCTACAGCCGCGCCGTGTTCGGTCACTTCGTGGAGCACTTCCACCGGCAGGTGTACGGCGGCGTCTTCGAGCCGGGCTCGCCCCTCGCCGACGCGCAGGGGTTCCGGCTCGACGTGCTGGACGCGCTCGCGGAGCTGCGCATCCCGAACGTGCGCTGGCCCGGCGGCTGCTTCGTCTCCGCCTACCACTGGCTCGACGGCGTCGGCCCGGATCGCACGCCGACCTACGACCGCGCCTGGCGGGTGACCGACCCGAACACGTTCGGCACGGACGAGTTCCTCGAGTGGTGCCGCCGGCTCGGCGCGGAACCCTACCTCTGCACGAACGCGGGGACCGGCACCCCGGAGGAGATGGCCGACTGGCTCGAGTACTGCAACCTGCCGCAGGGCAGCAGGTGGGCGGACCGCCGTGCCGCGAACGGCCATCCGGATCCGTACGGGGTGCGGTTCTGGAGCATCGGGAACGAGAACTACGGCGACTGGGAGATCGGCGCGAAGTCGGCCGCCGAGTGGGCCCGGTTCGTGACGGAGTCGGCGAAGATGATGCGCCGCACGGACCCCTCCATCACGCTCATGACGGCCGCGGTGGACGACCTCGACTGGACCCTCCCGCTCCTCGCGAGCGCGGGGAAGTACCTCGACCTCATCTCGATCCACGGCTACTGGGACCGCCTCGACTCGGTCAACGAGCCGTCCGGCTACGTGGAGGCGATGGCGCGGACGCTCGAGCCGGAGCGCGCCATCACGCGGATGGAGGCGGTCATCCGAGCGAGCGGGCAGGACGTCGGGATCGCCTTCGACGAGTGGAACCTGCGCGGCTGGCACCACCCGTGGGAGCCGGGGGCCGCCTCGATCGCGGCCCGGGACCTCAACGACGACGACAGCACGTACACGATGGCGGACGCGGTGTTCTCGGCGTCGTTCCTGAACGCCTGCCTGCGGCACGCGTCATCCGTGCGGATGGCCAACATCGCGCCCACGGTCAACGCCCGCGGCCCCCTGCACGTGCATCCCGGGGGCCTAGTGCGCCGCACGACCTTCCACGTGCTCGCCATGTACGGCAACCTGCTCGGCGACGAGGTGCTGGACGCCGCGGTGCGCAGCAGCGCGATGGACGCGGCGGGCACCGAGGTGCCCGTGGTCGACGCCGTCGCGACGGTGGACACGGCGACCGGCGGCGTCGCCGTCGCGCTCGTGAACAAGTCGCCGACGGAGCAGGCACGCTGCGAGGTGCGGATCGACGGCGCGCTCGCCGCCGGTCGGATTCCCGCGACGCTGCTCACCGCCGACTCCCCCGACGCATTCAACGGCATCACCGACCCGGACGCGGTGCGGCCGCAGGAGCTGGAGCTCGGCCGCGACGGGACCGTCGTGCTGCCGCCCCACAGCGTCGCGGTGTGCCGGCTCGAGGCGAGCCTGCCGGCGGGCGCCGGGACGCCGGGCTGGCATCACGCGGGCGTCGGCGGCTCCTGGGCCCGCGTCTGACCGCACACTTGCCACTTTCTGACCTCATCCGACCCGTTTGAGGTCGGAAAGTGGCAAGTCCGCGCTCGGCTACAGGCCCCGGGCGAGGCGGTGATAGGCGGCGTTCCAGCGGACCTCGTGCAGGAACCCGTCGAGCGTGGTGTCCTCGTCGACGACGAGCAGCTCGGTGCGCAGCATGGCGGCGAGGTCGCGCCACGCGTCGATGCCGACCTGGTTCGTCATCACCGTGTGGTGGGCGGCGCCCGCGGTGAGCCACGCGGCGGCGGACGTGCGGAAGTCGGGGCGCGGCCGCCAGACCGCCCGGCCGACGGGCAGCTTCGGCAGCGGCTGCGGGGGCACCACCACGTCGACCACGTTCGCGACGAGCCGGAACCGGTCCCGCAGGTCGGAGAGCGCCACGACGACCGCCTCGCCCGCATCCGCGTCGAAGACGAGCCGCACCGGGTCCTCACGGCCCCCGATGCCGAGCGGATGCACCTCGAGCGACGGGGTCGCGCTCGTGAGCGACGGGCTCACCTCGAGCATGTGCGCGCCGAGGATCAGCTCCGCCCCCGGCGTGAGGTCGTAGGTGTAGTCCTCCATGAGGCTCGCGCCGCCGGGCAGCCCCTCCCCCATGGCCGCAGCGATGCGCACGAGCACCGCGGTCTTCCAGTCCCCCTCGGCACCGAAGCCGTAGCCCTCGGCCA
>JBQCCU010000205.1:0-2210 GCA_051961935.1 Amnibacterium sp.
CCGCGTCGATGGAGGCGAGGCCGCAGATCCCGCACGCGCTCGTCGTGGTGAGGTTCCTGGCCCGCGCCGCGGCGACCGAGAGGCCGCCACCCGCCACCGTCGCGTCGACGATGTTGAAGGTGGGCTCGCCGGTCCGCGCGATCCCGGTCACCGTGCGCATGGCGAGCAGGTCGTCGGTGCGGGCGACCACGCCTTCGGAGACGAGGAAGCCGGCGACGAGGTCGAAGTCGTCGCCCGGCGTGCGCATCGTCACGCTGAACTGCGCGCCGCCGACGCGGATCTCGAGCGGCTCCTCGATCGCGAGCACGTCCTCGCGCATCCGGGTGCCACCACCCGGCGTGACGGCGGCGACGCGGCGCCGCGCTGCCCGCTGCATGGGCTCAAGCCTGCCACCGCCGTCTTCGGGTTCGCCGACGTAGCATGCGGAGCGGGGCGGCCGACGGCGGCCGAACCGGGACGGAGCCGATCATGGTCGACGCGACGGACCGCGCGGAGGCGAACATCGACGAGTCGGGGCTCGTCGTCACCAAGCCCAAGAAGCGCGCGGTGGGGGCACCGGCGGTGCTCCACGCCATGGAGATGGCGCTCGACGAGATGGGGCCGGCCCGCAGCGCCCGCACCCTGCTGAAGGTCAACCAGTTCACCGGCTTCGACTGCATGGGCTGCGCCTGGCCCGACCCGGCGCACCGCCGGCACACCGCGGAGTTCTGCGAGAACGGCGCGAAGGCCGTCGCCGAGGAGGCGACCACCCGGCGCGTGCCACCGGCGTTCTTCGCCGCGCACCCCGTCGCCGAGCTCGAGGGCTGGGACGACTTCGCGCTCGGCAAGCAGGGCCGCCTGACGCATCCGATGCTGCTCGAGGCGGGCGACACCCACTACCGGCCGGTCACGTGGGAGCGGGCGTTCGACGTGATCGCCGAGGAGCTCGACGCCCTCGACAGCCCCGACGAGGCCGTCTTCTACACGTCGGGCCGCACCTCGAACGAGGCGGCGTTCCTCTACCAGCTGTTCGCGCGCGCCCTCGGCACGAACAACCTGCCCGACTGCTCGAACATGTGCCACGAGTCGAGCGGGGCGGCGCTCACCGAGACGATCGGCATCGGCAAGGGCTCCGTCACGCTCGTCGACATCGAGACGGCCGGCCTCATCCTGATCGCCGGGCAGAACCCGGGCACGAACCATCCGCGGATGCTCACGTCGCTGGAGAAGGCGAAGCAGCAGGGCGCCGTGATCGTCGCCGTGAACCCCCTCCGCGAGGCGGGCCTGCTCCACTTCGACAACCCGCAGACGGTGCACGGGATGGTGTTCCGCGGCACCGACCTCGCCGACACCTTCCTGCAGATCCGCCTCGGCGGCGACCAGGCGCTGTTCCAGGCGCTCGGCAAGGTGCTGATCGAGCTCGACGCGGAGCGCGCCGGCACGGTGCTCGACCACGACTTCATCGACCACTACACGCAGGGCTTCGAGGCCTACCGCGACGCGATGGCGGCGCTCGACTGGCACGAGGTCGAGGAGGCCACCGGCCTCACCCGCAAGCAGATCCGTAAGGTCGCCGAGCAGATGGCGGCGTCGAAGGGGAACATCGTCTGCTGGGCGATGGGCCTCACCCAGCACAAGCACTCGGTCGCGATGCTCCGTGACGTCGTGAACCTGCTGCTGCTCCGCGGCGACGTCGGCAAGCCGGGCGCGGGCCTCTGCCCGGTGCGCGGCCACTCGAACGTGCAGGGCGACCGCACGATGGGCATCTGGGAGCAGATGCCCGCGGCCTTCCACGACCGGCTCGACGCCGAGTTCGCGTTCGCGTCGCCGCGGAAGCACGGCGTCGACACCGTCGGGGCGATCCGCGGGATGCGGGACGGCACCATCCGGGTGTTCATGGGGATGGGCGGCAACTTCGCGAAGGCGACGCCAGACACCGCGGCCACCGAGGCCGCGATGCGCTCGCTGCGGCTCACCGTGCAGGTCTCGACGAAGCTGAACCGGTCCCACGTCGTCACGGGGCGGCGCGCCCTCATCCTGCCGACGCTCGGCCGCACCGAGCGGGACGTGCAGGCGACCGGGCCGCAGAAGGTCACGGTCGAGGACTCGATGAGCATGGTGCACGCCTCGGCGGGCAGCCTCGAGCCGGCGAGCCCGCACCTCCGCAGCGAGGTCGCGATCGTCGCGGGGCTCGCGCAGCGGGTGCTCCGCGACCGGACGAACACCGCCCG
>JBQCCU010000206.1:0-6442 GCA_051961935.1 Amnibacterium sp.
CTGATGCCCTCGCCGCTCGTGAACGCGCAGTTGATCGACATCGGGTTCGCGTAGTTGAGGAGGAGCGCGTCGGGGCACAGGTCGCGCATGGCGGCGCAGATCTCCGCCAGCGCGTGCATCGAGCGGAGGCCGCGCAGCACCCCGCCGGGCCCGAAGGTGTCACCGACGGTCTGGTCGATGCCGTACTTCTGGGGGATCTCGATGTCCCGCCGGTACGCGGTGCGTCCGCCGACCTGGAAGCAGGTGACGACGAACGCGGTGCCCGTCAGGGCCTCGCGCAGGGAGGTGGTGGTGCGGATGCGCGCCGGGAGGACGTGCGCGTCCGCGATCTGCTGCGCGAGCCGCGCGTTCCGCTGCAGCGGCGCCGGATCGGGGTCCATGAGCACGTACTCGGCGTCCGCCAGCGCGGGGAAGGACAGGAAGTCGTTCATCAGGCGGACCGGGAACTCCTGGCCACCGGCTCCGATGATCGCGATTCTCGTGCTCAAGGTTCTCCGTCCGGGGTGGGCGCGCGGTCTCCTCCACCGGATCGGGGCCGGCGGGACGCCGCGCCCATGATCCTGCAGTGGGCGCACGCCGGTCAAGACAGGCGTAGACAGGTATTGACACTGTTTGCCGCCGCCGACGATCATGGGCCCGTGCCTCCACAGCCCGGCGCCGCCGCGCCCGTCCCCCGAGAGGGCTCCCGCCGTCTCTGGGAGCAGGCGGCCGCGCGCATCGAGGCGGAGCTCGCCGAGGCGGCGGCCGGCACGCGCCTTCCCTCGGAGGCTGAGCAGGCGGCGCGCCTCGGGGTGAGCCGGGTCACCATCCGGCAGGCCCTGCTCTCGCTGCAGCGCCGCGGCCTCATCGAGTCGAGCCCGGGCCGCGGCTGGTTCCTCGCCGAGGATCCGGCGCCGGCTCCGGCGGGCGGCCGCCCGCTGTTCGAGCCGCCCGGTCGCCTGATGGGGTTCAGCGCCATGGCGCGGACGAAGGGGAGCTCGCCCGACTCGGTCGTGCTCGAGCAGTCGAGCCGTCCGGCGACGTTCGAGGAGGCCGACGCGCTCTCGATCATGCCGGGGGACGAGCTGCTCGTCCTGCGGCGGGTGCGGCGGCTGAACGGCGCCCCGGTGGCGGTCGACCGCAGCCTCGTGCCGCTGTTCCTCGTGCCCGACGCCCTCGCCCTCGACTTCGCGACGGGCTCCCTGCAGGAGGCCCTGACGACCGCGGGCTCGGCACCCGTCACCGCCGACACCGAGGTCGAGGCGATGGCGGCCGACGCCGAGCTCGCCGCCCTGCTGAAGGTCCCGGTCGACTTCCCGCTGCTCAAGATCCGGCAGGCGTTCTTCGACTCGACCGGCCGTCCGGTCGAACGCGGGCTGATCATCTACCGCGGTGACCGCTACCGGTTCCGGTCGCGTCTCCACTCCTGATCCCGCGGCCGCACCGCTTCCGCCGACGGCTGCGTGGAACCGCGCGCCGCCCGCGACCGTCCCTGCCGTAAGAGAGGTTCGAAATGCACAACGAAGATCTGCTCGAGTGGTGCCGCGTGCCGGTGTCGCTCCTCGCCGAGCACCCGGGTCGCCGGCTGCCGGTCCGCATCGTCGAGGACAGTGCGTCGATGGGGCGGCTCATGGCCGAGGAGCTCGTGGACGCCGTCCTCGAGGCCGCCGCCGATGGCCGTGTGCTCCGGGCGATCATCCCGTGCGGGCCCCGCAGCTGGTACGCGCCGTTCGCCGAGATCGTGAACGAGCGCCGCGTCGACCTCCGTGCGCTCGAGGTCTTCCACATGGACGAGTGCCTCGATTGGCAGGCCCGGCTGCTGCCCCGGGCGCACCCCTTCTCCTTCCGCGGCGTGATGGAGGAGCTCTTCTACGGGCCCATCGACCCGGCGCTCGCGGTGCCGCAGGCCCAGCGGCACTGGCTCGAGCCCGGCACCATCGAGGAGGTCGAGGCGCTCCTCGACGCGCAGCCGGCCGACCTCGCGCTCGGCGGCTGGGGGCAGGACGGGCACGTGGCCTACAACCAGGCCAGGCGGAACCCGTACAGCCCGCTGTCGGTCGAGGAGCTGCGGCGGTCCACGATCCGGATCCAGGAGAACAACACCGACACGGTCATCGCGCTCGGCCAGCGCGACCTGGGCGGTGCGTTCGAGCTCGCGCCGCCGATGTCGGTGACGCTCGGGATGCGGCAGATCCTCGGCGCGAAGCGCATCCGCCTGTTCAGCGACACGGGCGCGTGGAAGCAGACCGCGCTGCGCGTCGCGCTGTTCAGCCCCGAGGATGCGCGCTACCCCATGACGCTGCTGCAGTCCCACCCCGACGCCCTGGTGACGGCGACGGAGGCGACGGCGGACCACCCCATCAGCCGGCACCCGGAGTGGCGGTTCTGGTAGGCCGCCGGGGCGCATCCACCGCGCCGACCGCTCAGGTGCGCGCATCCGGCAGCACCGGCTGACGCCGTCCGGCGCGGGTGCTCCCGAATTCGCGCACCGGGTGCTCGGGTGCGCGCAGATGGGAGCACCGGCCCACGCGGTCGGGGACGGGTGCACCCGAATTCGCGCACCGGATGCTCGGGTGCGCGCATCTGGGCGCGCCCGAGGCCGTCAGCGGGGGGTCGCCTCCGCCCGCAGCGTCGCGTCGAGCACCTGCAGCACGTGCCGGTACGGCTGCCCGGTGGCGCGGGTCATGCCCAGCTCGCACGTGCGGTTGAGCGACGCGTGGTGCGTGGCGGCGGCTGCCGCCACCTCCGCCGCCTCGGGTGCCGTCGCCGCCGCCGTCAGCTCTGGGTGCAGCATGCCGCGGTCGCCCGCGAACCCGCAGCACCCCCACGCGTCCGGCACGGTGACGTGCTCGGCGGCCGCTTCGGCCACCCGGCGCAGGGCCTCGTTCGCGCCGAGCCGGGTGGATGAGCAGGTGGGATGCAGCACGAGGGAGTCGACCCGGGTGCCCGCGGGCAGCCGCGGCAGCACCGCCTCGGCGACGAACTCGACCGCGTCGACCACTCGGATCCCGGCGTCGTCCGCTGCCTCGAGCAGCACCCGCAGCCCCTCGGTGCAGGAGGAGGCGTCGCACACGACCGGCAGCTCGCCGTCGCGGGTCGCCGTGCGGAGTGCGTCCGTCACCGCGGTCCGCATCCGCTCGAGGCCGCCGGTGAGCCCCTTCGACTTCCAGGGGGTGCCGCAGCAGAGCGACGGGAGGCCCTCGGGGGAGGCGAGGCGGATCCCCGCCCGCCAGCAGAGCCGCAGGAAGGCCTCGCCGACGCCGTCCTCGCCGACCGGGCCGAACATGGTCGTCGTGCAGCTGGAGAAGTAGATCGCGTCCGGTTCCGGATCGCGCACGACGGTGCGCCGCGTCCCACCGGCGGGGAGGTCGGGAGAGTAGCGGGGGACCCGGTCGGCGCCGGCCACGGCCCGGCCGACCGACGTGGCCGCCGTGGTGAGCGGGGACGGCAGCCGCTTCGCCGCATCGAGCGCGACACCCCCGGCGCGGGAGAGCAGGCCCCAGTGGCCGGCGGCGGCGTCCCAGCCGGCCTGCTCGAGCCGCGAGGCCCCCTCAGTCCGGAGCCGGCGCACGAGGTCGCCGGTGTTGATCAGCACCGGGCAGGCGGTCTGGCACATGCCGTCGACCGCGCACGTCTCCACGGCGTCGTAGCGGTACTCCCGGCGGAGCGTCGCCAGCAGGGCCTCGTCGCCGTCCGCCTGCGCCCGCGCCATCTCGCGCCGCAGCACGATGCGCTCCCGCGGCGTGGTCGTGAGGTCCCGGCTCGGGCACACCGGCTCGCAGTAGCCGCACTCGACGCACCGGTCGACCTCGGGCTCCACCGTGGGCGTGGTCTTCAACCCGGTCACGTGCGCCACCGGGTCCTCGTTCAGCAGCACCCCCGGGTTCAGCAGCCCGGACGGGTCGACGAGCGCCTTCACCTCCTGCATCACCGCGTACAGCTCGTCGCCGTACTGCCGCCGCACGAACGGCGCCATCACCCGCCCCGTGCCGTGCTCGGCCTTCAGCGTGCCGCCCTGCCCGAGCACGAGCTCGACCATGTCCTCGGTGAACGCCTCGTAGCGGGCGAGCAGCTCCGGCCGGTCGAACCGCTCGTTCAGCATGAAGTGGATGTTGCCGTCCTTCGCGTGCCCGAAGATCACGCTCTCCTCGTACCCGTGGGCCTCGAACAGCTCGGTGAGGCGGATGCAGGTCTCGTAGAGCCGCTCCACCGGCACCGCGACGTCCTCGAGCAGCGCCGTCGTGCCGGAGGGGCGAGCGCCCGCGACCAGGGTGTAGAGCCCCTTGCGGAGGTGCCACAGCGAGGCGCGGCGCTCGGCGTCGGTGCTGAGGGCGGCGGGCGCGGCGAGGGGGAGCCCTGCGAGGAGCGCCTCCGCCTCCTGCAGGCGCTGCTCGAGCGACTCGGCCGAGTCCTCCTGGTACTCGACGAGCAGCGCCGCCTGGCGGTCGACCTGCAGCGCCCGCAGCTCCGGCGGCGCCTCCGGGTCGCGCTGGGCGACCTGCAGGCTCACGGCGTCGAGCAGCTCGATGGTGGCGAAGCCGGCGGCGACGAGGGCCGGCAGCGCGCTGGTCGCCGCGGCGAGGTCGGGGAGGAGCAGCAGGCCGGTGGCGGCGAACCGCCGCACCGGGACGGTGCGGAACACGGCCTCGGCGACGAAGGCGAGGGTCCCCTCGCTGCCGATCACGAGGTGCTCGAGGATCTTGGCGGGCACGTCGTGGTCGAGGAAGGCGTTCAGGCCGTAGCCCATCGTGTTCTTGATGGCGGAGAGGCGGCGGATCGTCGCGACGGACTCGGCGTCGCCGCGCACCCGGTCGCGGAGCCGCGCCAGCCCGGCGTGCAGCGCGGGCTCGGCGGCACGGAGTCGCTCGTCGGCGTCCGCCGCGGCGGTGTCGAGGACGGTGCCCGACGGCAGCACCAGGACCGCCGACTCCAGCGTCCGGTAGGTGTTCGCCTCGGTGCCGCAGGCCATGCCGCTGGAGTTGTTCGCGACGACGCCGCCGATGGTGCAGGCGATCTCGCTCGCCGGATCCGGGCCGAGCTTGCGGCCGTGCCGGGCGAGGCGCGCGTTGACGGCGCGCACCGTCGCGCCGGGGCCGGACCGCACGCGGGCGCCGCCGTCGAGCACCGTGACGCCGCGGAAGTGGTGGCGGGTGTCGAGCAGCAGCCCGTCGGTGCTCGCCTGGCCGGAGAGGCTCGTCCCACCCGAGCGGAAGGTGACGGGGACGCCGTCCCGCGCGCAGAGGGCGAGGAGGGCGGCCACCTCCTCGGCGGACCTGGGCGTCACGACCGCCTGCGGCACGAGGCGGTAGTGCGAGGCGTCGTGGGCGGCGGCCAGCCGGTCCGTCGCGCGGGCGGCCGTGCCGTCCGGGCACGCCCGCTCGAGCGCCGCCAGGAGCGCGTCGGGGACGGGGGCGAGGGTCGTCGGACCCGGGGTGCGAGCCATGGGCCCTCCGTTCCTCAGCGGGAGCCGCGGGCGCCACGGTCCTCGTACCGTTCCATCCTTCGGTATCGCGGTTCCGGATCTGGAATTGCGGCTAGCGTAGCGGGCGCGGGTGCTCCCGGTGCCCCGTGCCGCGGGCGAGCCCGCATCCCGCCGGGCCCGCTCGGGCCCTGACCCCGTGAGGTGTTCGATGAGACTCATCCGTGTCGGCGCGGCCGGTGCCGAGAAGCCCGGCGTCCTGCTGGACGAGGCCCACTACATCGACCTCTCCGACGTCGTGCGGGACTTCGACGAGGCCTTCTTCGCGGCCGGCGGTCCGGAGGGGGTCCGGCAGGTTGTCGAGGAGCGGATCCGGCTGCGGGAGTCCGTCCGCCCGCTCGCGGGTCAGCGGCTCGGCGCGCCGATCGCGCGTCCGCATCAGATCCTCTGCATCGGCCTCAACTACCGGGACCACGCCGCCGAGACCGGGCAGGCCGTGCCCGCGGAGCCGATCCTCTTCACGAAGTCCCCGAACACGCTGGTCGGCCCCGACGACGACGTGCGCATCCCGCGCGGCGCGACCAAGACCGACTGGGAGGTCGAGCTCGGCATCGTGATCGGGCGCCGCACGAGCTACCTCGAGTCCGTCGAGGACGCCCGCGACGCGATCGCCGGCTGGGTGGTGGTGAACGACGTGAGCGAGCGCGCGTTCCAGATGGAGCGCGGCGGTCAGTGGGCGAAGGGCAAGTCGGCTGAGACGTTCAACCCCGCCGGTCCGTGGCTCGTCACCCCGGACGAGATCGCCGACGTGAACGACCTCGGCATGTGGCTCGACGTGAACGGCACGCGGCGCCAGACGGGCTCGACGTCGACGATGATCTTCGACCCGTACTTCATCGTCCACCACCTCAGCCAGTTCATGGTCCTCGAGCCGGGTGACCTGATCAACACGGGGACCCCGCCCGGGGTCGGGATGGGGTTCACGCCGCCGGTCTGGCTGCAGCCGGGCGACGTGATGGAGCTCGGGATCGACGGGCTCGGCCG
>JBQCCU010000207.1:0-3427 GCA_051961935.1 Amnibacterium sp.
GTACCAGCCCGGCAGCACCGCCTGCATCGTCATCGAACGCCCCCGTCCCGACCCCCGGTCGACGGCACGCTAACGCCGAACCGCCCGGCGGGGGCATCCCCCACCGGGCGGCGAAACGGTAACGATCGGGCTCAGCCGCGGAACTGCTGGTACGCGGGCGCGGCCCCACCGATCGCATCGCCCATGACGTGCACGCGCATGTCGTTGGTCGAGCCGGTGATCCCGGGAGGGGACCCGGAGATGACGACGACCTTCTCGCCCCGCTCGATGCGGCCGATGCTGAGCAGCACGTCGTCCACCTGGTGCATGAGCTCGTCGGTGTTGGTCACGCGCGGCACGAGGAACGTCTCGACGCCCCAGCTGAGCGCGAGCCGCGAGCGGATGCCCGGGTCGGGCGTGAAGGCGAGCACCGGGATCTGGGAGCGGAGGCGCACCATCCGGCGCACGGAGTCGCCCGACTCGGTGAAGACGCAGAGGTACTTCGCGCCCACGAAGTCGGCGACCTCGGCCGCGGCGAGCGTGATCGCGCCGCCCTGCGTCCGGGGCTTCGTGCCGAGCGGCAGGATGCGCTCGAGGCCGTGCTCCTCGGTGGACTTCACGATGCGCGCCATGGTCTTCACCGTGGTGACGGGGTACTCCCCCACGCTCGTCTCGCCGGAGAGCATGACCGCGTCGGCGCCGTCGAGCACCGCGTTCGCCACGTCGGACGTCTCGGCGCGGGTCGGCACCGGCGACGAGATCATCGACTCGAGCATCTGCGTCGCCACGATCACCGGCTTCGCCAGCCGCCGCGAGATCTCGCACGCCTGCTTCTGCACGATCGGCACCGCCTCGAGAGGCAGCTCGACGCCCAGGTCGCCGCGGGCGACCATCGTGCCGTCGAAGGTGTCGATGATCGCCTCGAGGTTGTCGACCGCCTGCGGCTTCTCGATCTTCGCGATGACCGGGATGCGCCGGCCGACCTCCTCCATGATCTCCCGCACCCGGACGATGTCCTCCGGGTTGCGCACGAAGGACAGTGCGATCAGGTCCGCGCCGAGCCGCAGGCCCCAGCGGAGGTCCGCCTCGTCCTTCTCGGAGAGCGCCGGCACGTTGACCGCGACGCCCGGCAGGTTGATGCCCTTGTTGTTCGAGACCGTGCCGGCCACGACGACCTCGGTGCGCACGCGGACGCCGTCGGTGTCGAGCACCTGCACCCGCACCTTGCCGTCGTCGATCAGCAGGAAGTCGCCCGGCTTCACGTCCTGCGGCAGCCCCTTGAAGGTCGTACCGCAGAGATCCTTCGTGCCGAGCACGTCCTCGGTGGTGATCGTGAAGATGTCACCCTCGGCGAGCTCGTGCGGCCCGTCCGCGAACCGGCCGAGCCGGATCTTCGGGCCCTGCAGGTCCACGAGCACCGCGACCGCCCTGCCGGTGTCGTCGGAGGCGCGCCGCACCTCGCGGTAGACGCCCTCGTGCACCTCGTAGCTGCCGTGGCTGAGGTTCATGCGGGCGACGTCGACGCCGGCCTCGATGATCGCCCGGATGTTCTCGTAGCTCGAGGTCGCGGGCCCCAGTGTGGCCACGATCTTCGCTCGTCTCATCGGTGGTGTTGCCGCCTTGTCGTCGGTTCGGATGTCCGTGTCGAGGCTACTGCCGCGCACAGCACGGACCTGACGGGGCGGAGGTCGCCCCGTCGGGCCGGATGGTCAGAGGGTGAGGGCGCGGTCCGTCGGGCGGACGGGCGCGGGCAGCTCGGTCTCGCCCTCGAGGTAGGCGTCGACCGCAGCGGCGACCGAGCGCCCCTCCGCGATCGCCCACACGATGAGGGACTGGCCGCGTCCCGCGTCGCCGGCGACGAAGACGCCGGGCCGGTCGGTCTGGAAGCCGCCGTCCCTGGCGACCGCGCCGCGCTCGTCGAACGGCACGCCGAGCTGCTCGCCGAGCAGCTCCCGCTCGGGCCCGGAGAAGCCCATCGCGAGCAGCACGAGGTCCGCGGGGAGGGTGCGCTCCGTGCCGGCCTTCGGCACGCGGCGGCCGTCGATGTACTCCGTCTCGGCGACGCGGAGCGCGGTGACCCGGCCGTCCTCGTCGCCGAGGAACTCGACGGTCGAGGACAGGAACTCCCGCCGGCCGCCCTCCTCGTGGGCGCTCGCGACCTCGAACACGGTCGGCACCATCGGCCACGGCTGCGAGTCGCTGCGGGTGAGCGGCGGCTGCTTGCCGATCGCGAGGTTCGTGACGCTCCTCGCGCCCTGCCGGTGGGCCGTGCCGATGCAGTCGGCGCCGGTGTCGCCGCCGCCGATGACGACCACGTCGCGGTCCTCCGCGGTGATCTGGCCCGGCACCTGGTCACCGGCGACGGCCTTGTTCGCCTGGGTCAGGTACTCCATCGCGAAGTGGACGCCGTCGAGGTCCCGCCCCGGGACCGGCAGGTCGCGGGGCACGGGCGCGCCGGTCGCGACCACGACCGCGTCGTACCGGCGGCGGAGCTCGTCCCACGGGATGTCGACGCCGATCTCGACGCCGGCCCGGAAGCGGGTGCCCTCGGCGATCATCTGGTTCAGGCGCGTGTCGAGGCGGTGCTTCTCCATCTTGAACTCGGGGATGCCGTAGCGCAGGAGGCCGCCGATGCGGTCGTCGCGCTCGAACACCGCGACGGTGTGGCCTGCGCGGGTGAGCTGCTGCGCCGCGGCGAGGCCGGCGGGTCCCGACCCGACGACGGCGACGGTCTTGCCGGTGAGGCGCTGCGGCGGATGCGGCTCCACCCAGCCGTTCGCCCACGCCTGGTCGATGATCGACACCTCGACCTGCTTGATCGTCACCGCGGGCTGGTTGATGCCGAGCACGCACGACGCCTCGCACGGGGCGGGGCAGAGGGTGCCGGTGAACTCCGGGAAGTTGTTCGTGGCGTGGAGCCGCTCGATCGCCTGGCGGCCGTCGCCGCGCCACATGAGGTCGTTCCACTCGGGGATGAGGTTCCCGAGCGGGCAGCCGTGGTGGCAGAACGGGATGCCGCAGTCCATGCAGCGACCGGCCTGCCGGCGGAGCTCGCCGCTCTCCTGCTGCTCGTAGACCTCGCGCCAGTCCATCAGTCGGAGCGCGACGGGGCGCCGCTTCGGCAGCTCGCGCTCCCGGGTCTTCAGGAAGCCCTTGGGGTCAGCCATGTCTCGCCTCCCTTCCTAGCCGTTCGTCACTTCGAGGATCCGCCGCCAGACGGTGTCGCCGTCCGGATCGAGGCCCTCGTCCGCCGCCTTCGCCCGCGTCTCGAGCACGGCCGCGTAGTTGCGCGGCAGCACCTTGACGAAGTCGGCGAGGGTGGCGTCGAAGTCCGCGAGCATCCGGGCGGCGAGGGCCGAGTCGGGAAACGCGACGTGCCGCACCAACAGGTACTTCAAGATGGGGGCGTGCGCGCTGTCCAAATGCAGCATGCCGAGATCGCCCCAGG
>JBQCCU010000208.1:0-11416 GCA_051961935.1 Amnibacterium sp.
CTTGCCGTGCTCGAACCCGAGCGCCGCGAGCCCGGCCGTCGACAGGACGAGGTTCGCTCCCCCGTCCGGCGGCAGCCCGCTCCACGCCGCACCGACCGCCCGCAGCAGGTGCCCGTGCGCGACGAGCAGCACGTCCTCGCCGCCGTCGAGCACCGGCTGCACCCGCGCGAGCACCCGCTCGACGCGGATGCGCACCTGGCCGGCGGTCTCGCCCGGGCTCTCCCCCGGCGGGGTGCCGTCCCGCCAGAGGTCCCAGCTCGGCCGCAGCTCGTGGATCTGCGGGGTCGTCAGCCCCTCGTAGGCGCCGTAGTCGAACTCGGCGAGGTCCTCGGTCGTCTCGATGCGGCCGGCGAACCCGGCGAGCTCCGCGGTGTGCACGGCGCGCCGCCTCGGGCTCGAGAGCACGAGCCCGATCGGTCGCGGTGCGATCACCGGCGCGACCGCCCTCGCGCGGCGCTCCCCCTCCTCGGTGAGATCGAGGTCGGTGACGCTGGTGTGGCGGCCGTTGCGGCTCCACTCGGTCTCGCCGTGACGCAGCAGCACGACCTGCGGGGGCCTCACGTCCGGGTAGGGATGGTGCGGAGGGGCCATGCGGCGAACGCTATCGGCAGCAGGTGGGGCGTCTCCGCAAGGATCCCGAGGGGAGCCACCAGGAACATGTGCTGCAGTACAAGTACCTCGTCGCCCCTCGGAAGGAGCCGCACCGTGACCGACTGGCGTGCCGCCGACGTCCTCCGCCTGACCGCCGGGGTCCTCGACCTCACCGCACCGACCGCCGTCGCGAGCGTGGAGATCGGGACCCCGCCCCATCCCTCCGACATCGTGATCTACCGCGTGCTCGGTGCGCGGCAGGTGCTGCAGGCGTGGGTCACCGCCGAGACCGGCTGGGCCGCGCTCGGCGCCGCGGTCGACGCCGCGCATCTCGCCTCGATGGCGCCGGTCGCCCTCCTGTCACGGCGCTGGCGACGCGCGGCCCTCGTGCAGATGGCGGTCGCGGGCGCCCTGATGGTCGCGGGGCTGCGCCGCTCCTAGTCAGCGGCCGGCGCCGTGCTCCCCGTGCCCGGGCATCGCGTCGCCGTGCCCGGCGTGGTCGTGCGCCACGTGCTCGTCGGCGCCGTGCTCGGGCGCCGCGTGCTCGTGCGCCGCGAGCTCATGGGCGCCGTGGTCCTGACCGCCGTGCGCCGCGTGCTCGTCGCCGCCGTGCCCGTGCGCCCCGTGGTCGTGCTGGGCGTCGGGTGAGCCGCCCATCATCGAGAGCATCGACCAGCTCCCGGAACGGATGAACACCACGAGCAGGAACGCGGCGATCGCGAGGAACACGATGTTCAGCCAGGTCGTGTAGTCCCACGTGATCCCCGCGTCGAGCACCCGCGCGGATCGCTCCGTCGGCACGAGGTGCAGCAGCGTGAACAGCAGCTCGATCACGTAGCCGGCGAGCACCATGGCCGCGTAGAAGGTGCCGGCGATCACGAGCATCGCGCGCGTGCCGTAGTACCGCCGGTAGATGACGAGGATCGGCAGGATGATCAGGTCGGCGAAGACGAAGGCCATCACGCCGCCGAAGCTGATGCCGCCGTTCCAGAGCACCGCGGCGAGCGGCACGTTGCCGACCGAGCAGACGAAGCTGACGACGGCGATGAGCGGCCCGACGAGCGGGCCGAGCAGGAACGCGGCCGTCGGGTCGCCGGCGAGGAACACGGCCCGCAGCCAGTCGCGCGGCACCCACGCGTCGAACGCACCCGCGATCAGCAGACCGATCACGATGTCGCGGAGCACGGCGGCCCAGTCCATGACGAAGTACTGGCTCGTGGAGACGATGCCGTCCCGGGAGAACAGGCGCGCGAGGAAGCCGCCCTCGCGCTGCACGGACATGTCCATGCCGGCATGCCCCTCCATGCTGCCCGCCAGGCCACGGTCGGCCTGACGGCGCGCCTCCTCCACGATCCGTCCACGCATCCACAGGCGGAAGCCGATCGCGACGAGCACGATCATCACCGGACCGGCGATGAACTCCGCGAGCGTGAACCGCCAGCCGAGGCTGATGGCGAGGATGATGCCGAGCTCGAGCACGAGGTTGGTCGACGCGATCTCGAACGCCATCGCGGCCGAGAACGACGCCCCCTTGCGGAACAGGGCGCGGGCGAGTGCCACGGCGGCGTAGGAGCACGACGACGAGGCGGCGCCGAGCCCCGACGCGACGGCGAGCGCCCGGGGCGAGTCGTCGGCCATCAGGCGGCTGATGCGCTCGCGGCGCACCACGGCCTGGATCACCGCGGACAGGGCGAAGCCGAGCACGAGCGGCCACAGGATCTGCCAGCCCATCGCGCCGGCCTTCGCCAGGGCGTCGCCCACCGCCCGCAGCACGGTCCCCAGGATGTCCATGCGCGGCACCATATACCCGCCGGGGGTATGGTTCCCGCATGAGCGGGACCACGCACGGGCATCCGGGCTACATCGGCGAGAAGGACCGCGTGCTCGCCCGGCTGAAGCGCATCGAGGGCCAGGCGCGGGGCCTGCAGCGGATGGTGGAGGGCGAGCAGTACTGCATCGACATCCTCACCCAGGTGAGCGCGATGACCAGCGCCCTCCGGGCCGTCGCCCTCACGCTGCTCGACGACCACCTGGCGCACTGCGTCCGCGAGGCCGCGACCACCGGCGAGGACGTCGAGGCGAAGCTGTCGGAGGCCTCCGCGGCGGTCGCGCGCCTCGTGCGCGCCTAGGACGTCGAGGCCCTGCGCCCCCACCGGAGGCCTCCGCGGCGGTCGCGCGCCTCGTCCGCGCCCGGGACGTCGAGGCCCTGCGCCCCCACCGGAGGCCTCCGCGGCGGTCGCACGCCTCGTCCGCGCCTGATCGCGCCGCGGCGGATTCAGAGCGTTCTCAGTGCTGACCGGGCCAGGCTGCTCGCATGAGGAGCGAGCGGCGATGAACGACGTGCCGCGCCTGCTCGCCGTCGAGGACGACCCCCGGCTCGGTCCCCTGCTCGTCGAGGTGCTCGAGTCGGCGTACGAGGTGACGCTGGTCCCCGACGGCAGCGCCGGGCTCAAGGCGGCGCTGAGCGGTGACTACGACCTCGCGGTGATCGACCGGCGCCTGCCCGGGCTCGACGGCGTCGCGCTCATCGGGGAGCTCCGGCGGCACGGCTCCGCGCTGCCCGTGCTGATGCTGACGGCGCTCGGCTCGGTGCCCGACCGGGTGTCCGGCCTCGACGCGGGCGCCGACGACTACCTGGTGAAGCCGTTCGACTTCGACGAGCTCCACGCCCGGCTCCGCGCGCTGCTCCGCGTGCATACCGCGCCCGTCACCCACATCGGTGAGTGGGAGTTCCAGCCGGCGAGGAACGTGATCCACTCCCCCTACGAGGGCCGGGTGGCGCTCACGCCGCGCGAGACCGCACTGCTCGAGCTGCTCGCCGCCGAGCCCGAGCGCGCGTTCTCGCGCGAGACGATCCTCCGGCGGGTGTTCGACCCGGACGCGGGCCCCGGCACGGTGGACACCTACGTCCACGCGATCCGCCGCAAGACGGACCGCGACCTCATCGAGACCGTCCGCGGCAAGGGGTACCGCATCGGCTCCGTCTGAGGCGGGGAAGGTTCGCCTTCCCTTGCTGGCGGCGGCCTCCGCCGCCCCGCACGATGGAGCCATGACCCAGGTGACGGACGACGCCGCTCCGCTCGACGACGTCGACGATGCCGGCGCCGCCACCCGGCGCGCGAACTGGCTGCGGGCCGGCGTGCTCGGCGCGAACGACGGCATCGTCTCCGTCGCCGCGATCGTCGTCGGCGTCGCGGGGGCGACCGCGAGCAGCGGACCGATCCTCGTCGCCGGCCTCGCGGCGCTGATCGGCGGCGCGGTCTCGATGGCGCTCGGCGAGTACGTCTCCGTCAGCAGCCAGCGCGACAGCCAGCGCGCCGCGCGGGGGCGCCGGCCCCACGAGGAGGCGAACCCCTGGAGCGCGGCGTTCGCGTCCGCCGTCTCGTTCCTCTCCGGCGGCATCCTGCCGCTGCTCGCCATCACGCTGCTGGGCGCCGCGATCCGCATCCCCGCCACGGTCGTCGTGGTCATCGTCGCGCTCGCCGCGACCGGCGCGATCGGCGCGCGCCTCGGCGGCGCCCGCGCGCTGCGGCCCACCCTGCGCACGGTGGTCGGCGGTGGTCTCGCGCTGCTGCTCACCTTCCTGATCGGTCACCTGCTCGGCACGAGCGGCGTCGCGTAGCGGCCGGAGGGCGTTAGACCCGGCAGGATCGGGGATCGTGCCCCACGTCCATCCGCACCGCTCGCCCGTCCTCGCGGCGGCGGTCTTCGCGGGAGGCGCGGTCGGCACGGCGCTGCGCGCCGGCATCGGGGCGCTCGTGCCGCCGGTGGACTCGGTGCCGCTGGCCACGATCGGCATCAACGTGCTCGGCGCGTTCGCGCTGGGACTCCTCCTCGCCGTCCTCGGCCGCAGGGGCCCCGACCTGGGCGGGCGGCGCGCCCTGCGCCTCACCGTCGGCACCGGCGTGCTCGGCGGCTTCACCACGTTCAGCGCGCTGGCCGTGGACACGGCGGGGCTGCTCCAACGGGGCCAGGTGCTCGAGGGACTCCTCTACGTGGCGGGCACGGTGCTCCCCGGGCTCCCGGCCCCCGCGGCCCGCACGCGCCTCGGAGGCCTGCGGTGACGCCGGGGCTGCTGCTGCTCGTCGCCCTGGCGGGCGGCCTCGGCGCGACGACGCGCTTCGTGCTCGACGGGGCGATCCGCACGCGCCTGCGCACGGCGCTGCCGGTCGGCACGGTGCTGATCAACTGCACCGGCTCGCTCCTGCTCGGGCTGGTCGTCGGGCTCGCCGACCGCTCCGTGCTGCCCGACGCGCTCCGGGTCGTCGCCGGCACCGGCTTCCTCGGCGGCTACACCACCTTCAGCGCGGCGAGCATCGAGACGGTGGCCCTGCTGCGCGGCGGCCGGGGGGTCGCCGCAGCCGTGAACGGCCTCGTGGTGCCCGTCGTCACCGTGCTGCTCGCCGCCGGCGGACTCGCGCTCGGCTCGCTCGCCTGACGTCGGAGCATCGGCGGCACCGACCGCATCCGCCTACACTGCCGGGCGATGGCGGATCGGGTGCGGGTGGACGTGTGGCTCTGGGCCGTGCGGGTGTACAGGACCCGCTCGCTCGCCACGGCCGCCTGCCGGGCCGGGCACGTGTCGGTGAACGGCGAGAAGGTCAAGCCGTCGCACGTGGTCCGCATCGGTGACGAGGTCCGGGCGCGCGTCGCGCACGAGAAGATCTACGGGGTGAAGGCCCTGCCCGAGAAGCGGGGCAGCGCGGAGCTCGCCGCGACGGCGGTCGAGGACCGTACGCCGCCGCCCCCGCCCCGCGTCGAGACGCCCGAGGGGGTGCTCCGCGATCTCGCGAGCGGCCGCCCGACGAAGCGCGACCGCCGCGCGATCACGCGCCTGCGCGGCTACTAGTCCGGCTCGGCCGGGTCGGACACCGCGTGCTCGTCCGGGTGCTCCGGATCCTCGCCCTCCGCCTGCGAGGGCTTGCCCTCCGGCTCGAGGACGATCGTCGGCTCCTCACCCGGGTCCTCCCCCTCCGCCTGCGAGGGGTGCGCGAGGTCGTTCTCCCCGCTGAGGGCGCTCATGGTCCCGTTCCTCTCCTACTTCGCCACGGCGCGGAAGTCGTGCCGCGGGTCCTCGAGGTCGTCGGTGGGGGTGAGGTCGGTCCGCCCGATCGCATCCGCGACCCATCCGGACAGGATGCGCACCTTGCGGTCGAACGTCGGCATCGCCAGCAGGTGGTAGCCGCGGTGGACGAGCCACGCGAGCGTGTCCTTCAGCAGCAGCCCGTGGATGTTCGCGGCGCCGTGCAGCACCCCGTACGAGGCGACGGTGCCGAGGCTGTAGTGCACGTACGGCCGGGGGCGGCGACGCCGGATGGCCTTCGGGATGCTCTCGCCGAGCAGCACCGCCTGGCGCAGCGCGTTCTGGGCGTTGGGCGGGCAGTAGGCCGGCTGCTGCTGCTTCGTCGTGTCGGGGATCTGGGCGATGTCGCCCGCAGCCCAGGCGCCCCGCACCCAGGACCCGTCCTCGCGGACGACCTGCAGCCGCTCGTTGGCGTTGACGTGCCCCTTCGGTCCCCGCGGGAGGTCCGTGGCGTCCAGCACCGGGTTCGGCTTCACCCCGGCCGTCCAGACGATCATCCCGAACGGGAAGGACTCGCCGTCGGACAGCTCGGCGACGTCGTCCTCGCACGACTTCAGCGTGGTCTTCAGCTTGACGTCGATGCCGCGGTTGCGGAGCTCCTGCAGCGTCCACTGCGACAGCTCGGGACCGACCTCGGGCGCGACGCGGTCGAGCGCCTCGATCAGCACCCAGCGCGGCTCCTCGCCGCGGAGCGCGGGCTGGGCGGCGATCGCCTTCTTCGAGAGGTCGGAGAGCTCGGACAGCGCCTCGACGCCGGTGTAGCCGCCGCCGACGAACACGAAGGTCAGGTTCTTGCGCCGCTCCACCGGGTCGGTGGTCGCCGCGGCGCGCGCCACGTTCTCGAGCACCTGGTTGCGGGTGGCGACCGCCTCCTCGATCGTCTTGAAGCCGATGCCGCGCTCGGCGAGGCCGGGCGTCGGGAAGACGCGGGTGACCGCGCCCATGCCGATGACGACGTGGTCGTAGTCGAGCCGCTGCTCGTCGCCGTCGATCGTGCGGACGGTCGCGAACCGTCGCCGGGAGTCGAGGCCGGTGACGGAGCCGCGCACGACCTTGGCGTGCGAGAAGGCCTGGCGGAGGTCCACCGTGACGTTGCGCGGCTCCACGTGCCCGCCGGCGACCTCGGGCAGCAGCGGCTGGTACGTCATGTACGCGCGCGGCTCCACGACGGTGATGTCGAGGTCCACCTCGGTGTGCTTCTCGAGCGTCCACGTCACATACAGGCCGACGTAGCCGCCGCCGAGCACCAGGATCTTCGATCGGGCACGGGGCATGAGGGCTCCTTCCGGGGGCGCGGCCGCTTCGACCCGCCTGCGCCGGTCACGGTCCCACCGCAGCCTGGACGGATCCTGGCGGTCGGGTGGGTGGGTTTCCGTGGCGCAGGCCCGAACGGCCGCGACCCGAATGACGGAGATCCGCCCGGATGACGGATCGAAACGGCCCCGAACACCGTCTTCTCGTCCGATCGCCGTCGCTTCGGTGTCGCGCGGAGGCCGAGGTGCCGGGTGGAGGCCGGAACCGGCCGAAGCCGCCTCCTCCCGGGACGAGGGCCTCCGCCCGGGACCCGAGGTGATCAGCGCGGCGCGGGGACCAGCGGTGTCACGTCGGCGAGCGCCGGGCCGAGACCGATGTCGATCAGGCGGACGGTCCCGGCGAGGTCGCGTCCGGGGGGCAGCAGCAGGCCGGCCTTCACGGCACCGAACGTCACGGTGATCCGCGCGGGCCGCACCGGGCCCGGCGCCCGGCCGTCGTCCGGACCGACGCCGCTCGGCAGGTCGACCGCGACCACGGTGGGGCCGGTCTCGACGACCGGAAGCAGCGCCTCGACGACCTCCTTCGCCGGTGACCGGAGGGCCGGGTCGGTGGTCCCCGTGCCGAGGATCCCGTCGAGCACCACGTCCGATGCGGCCGCCAGCCGGGCGACCTCCCCCGGATCCACGTGCTCGAGGGCGGTGGCGCCGGCTGCGGTCGCCGCGGCGAGCCCCGCCTCGAGCATCCGCGAGCCGAGCGGGACGACGACCGCGGTGCAGCCGTCCTCGACGAGCTCCGCGGCCGCGAACAGGGCGTCGCCGCCGTTGCTCCCGCTGCCCACCAGCACGAGGAGCCGGGCCCCGGAGCCCGGTCGCTCGGCGAGCACCTCCCGCACGACCGCGGCGAGGCCGGTCGCGGCCCTGGTCATCAGCGGGACCCCCGCGTCGAGCAGCGGGTGCTCCGCCTCCCGGATCTGCGCGGCCGAGTACCCGGCCGAGAGGTGGCGTGGCGTCATCCGCCCATCGTGCTCGAAGCCGGCGTCCGGCACGATGCCTCCTGGAGGAAGGGACTCACACATGCGGATCATCGTCACCGGCGGCAACGGGAAGCTCGGCAGGGCGGTCGTCGCCCATCTGAAGGAGACGGGGAACGACGTGTTCGTCTTCGACCGCGTCGCCGCACGGGAACCGGGCTACTTCCCCGTCGACCTGACGGACTACGGCCAGGTGATCGACGTGGTCATGGGCATCGAGGAGCACCACAGCGGCGTCGACGCGATCGTGCACCTCGCGGCGATCCCGGCGCCCGGCATCGTCCCCGACGTCGCCACCTTCGACAACAACATGCCGTCGACGTACCACGTGCTCCAGGCCGCCCGCCGGGCCGGCATCAAGAAGATCGTCACCGCCTCGAGCGAGACGGTGCTCGGCCTGCCGTTCGACATCGAGCCCCCGTACATCCCCGTCGACGAGGAGTACGACGCCCGCCCGGAGAGCACCTACTCGCTCGGCAAGCACCTCGAGGAGCAGATGGAGATCCAGCTCTGCCGCTGGGATCCCGAGCTCTCGATCACGGCGATGCGGTTCTCCAACGTGATGGAGCCCGGCGACTACGCGAACTTCTCCTCGTGGCAGGACGACCCCACGGCCCGCAAGTGGAACCTCTGGGGCTACATCGACGCCCGCGACGCCGCCGACGCGGTGCTGAAGGCCCTCGAGGTACGGGGCCCCGGGTTCGAGCGGGTGATCATCGCGAACGCGGACACCGTCATGGAGCGGCCGAGCGCGGAGCTCGCCGCCGAGGTGTTCCCGAACGTGCCGCTGAAGAAGCAGGTCGAGGGGACGGAGACCCTGCTCTCGATCGACAAGGCGCGACGGCTGCTCGGCTGGGAGCCCACCCACTCCTGGCGATCCTGACGTTCAGCATCCGTCCGGCCGTGCTCCAGCATCCCTGATCCGGGGCGGAGTACGGTCCGGCGGCATGCCGAGGAACGAGAAGGACCTGCCGTCGACGATCGAGCGGTCGGACGAGCACGCCCAGGACATCTACGCGGAGACGCTCGAGTCGGCCGAGACGACGTACGGCGACGGCGAGCGCGCGCACCGCACGGCCTACGCGGCGCTGAAGCACAGCTACGAGAAGGTCGGCGACCACTGGGAGGCGAAGGACGAGAAGGGGCCGTCCGACTCCGGCGCCGAGCAGCGCGGACCGGGCGCCCATGACACGAAGGGCGGCGTCGACGCGAACGCGTCGAAGGAGCACCTGATGGACGTGGCGAAGCGGCTCGACGTCTCCGGCCGGTCGTCGATGACGAAGGACGAGCTCGTCGACGCGATCGAGAAGGCGAACGCGAAGGAGACGCGGAAGGCGCGCGGCTGACGCCTCCGCCTCGCCTGGCACCTCCACCTCCGAGGTGCTCGCACATTCGCGCACCAGGCGCCCCGGTGCGCACATATGGCGCCACCCGGTCCGCCACCCCTGACGCGGTGCTCCCGAATTCGCGCACCAGGCGCCCCGGTGCGCACATATGGCGGCACCCGGGTCCACCACCCCTGACGCGCCGCTCCCGGATTCGCGCACCAGGCGCCCCGGTGCGCAGATATGGCGGCACCCGGCCCACCACCCCTGACGCGCTGCTCCCATATGCGCGCACCAGGCGCCCCGGTGCGCACATATGGCGGCACGGGATGCGGCCCGCGAGAGCGGCGCCGAGCGATGCGGGATACTCGCCGCATGCGATCCGCGCTCGTCACCGGGGTCAGCCGCCGGGCCGGGATCGCGTGGACCGTCGCGCACCGCCTCGCCGCGGACGGCTGGGACGTCACCGCGTCGGGCTGGCCGGGGCACGACCGCGAGCAGCCGTGGGGCGACGACGCGGGGGCCGCCCCGGCGATGCCCTGGCTGCCCGCCGATCTGGCCGATCCCGCGGCGCCGTCCCGTCTGGTGGAGGAGCACGTCCGTCGCGCCGGCTCGCTGGACGCGCTCGTCGCCGTGCACGCCCGCTCGAGCGACCAGGACCTCGCCGCCGTCACCGCGGCGGAGCTCGACGCCTCCTTCGCGGTGAACGCCCGCGCCACGGTGCTGCTCGTGCAGGCGGCGGCGGCCGCCGGCGTGCGCCGAGTCGTGCTCTTCACGACCGGCGTGCACCAGGGGCCGATGCCGACCGAGATCCCCTACGTCGTGTCCAAGGCCGCGATCCAGGGCGTGACCGCGACCCTCGCCGCCGCGCTCGCGCCGAGCGGGGCGACCGTGAACTGCGTGAACCCGGGCCCGAACGACACCGGCTGGGCCGATCCGGCCACCCGGGCGGCCGTGGCCGCGGCCATGCCGCTCGCCCCGCGCTGGGGCACGCCAGGCGACGTGACCGAGCTCGTCGCCTTCCTCGTCTCCGATGCGGCCGCCTGGATCACCGGGCAGACGATCGACTCGGACGGCGGATGGGGCGTCCGCGAGGGCGTCCCGCCGCGCGCCTGACGCTCAGCCGCGCTGGGACGGCAGCCGAACGTCGTCGACGTACCAGAGCCGGCCGGTGCCGGAGCAGCCCGGCAGGGCGCCCGTCGCTCCCGGGGTGCCGAGGAACGCCATCGTCGCGCCGTCCGTCGCCCGCGTCTGGCCGCCGGCGTCGAGCAGGCGGAGCGACCGGTCGGCGCTCCAGCCCGGCGGGGAGACGAGCAGCACGCGCCCCTGCGACGCGGCGACGGTGAAGCAGACGGTGCCGCCGCTGCGCGCCGCACGCAGCGGCCCCTGCACCACTCCCGTCGGGGTGCCGGAACCCGCACGGTCCGAGGTGGGGACCCGGTAGGCCCCGGCGTGCTGCCCCTGCGGCAGCAGCGAGGCACCGATCACCGCCACCACGAGGACGGCGAGGAGGAGCAGCATGCGCCGCAGCCGGCGCGCACGGAGCCGCTGCACCGCGATCGACGACATCCCGCTCATCCCGAGCAGCACGGGACCGGGCCCCCGGGTGGCCGAAGTCCACGGGGCCCCCGGTAGCGTTGCCGGGGCGTCCGGCGTGGGACGCACGGAGGGAGACGGATGCGCCTGCACGAGGTGAGGACGGCCGGCCCCGAGGGGCTGCCGCTTGCGGAGCAGCTGGCCGGGAAGCTGGCGGCGCTCGCCGCCGACCCCGTGGCGGTCGACCGGGACGTCGCCGACATGGTCGTGAACCGGCTGATCGACGCCGCCGGGGTGGCCGCCGCCTCGCTCGACGGGGCGCGGGTCACCGCCGCCCGCGGGCAGGCGCTCGCGCATCCGGCCGAGCCCGGCGCCGCGGTGTGGGGCGTCCGCGGCCGCGTGTCCGCCGAGTGGGCCGCGTGGGCGAACGGCACGGCGGTGCGGGAGCTCGACTTCCACGACACGTTCCTCGCCGCCGAGTACGCGCATCCCGGCGACTCGATCCCTCCGCTGCTCGCCGTCGCGCAGCACGCGGGCGCGAGCGGCGACGCCCTCACCCGCGCGATCGCCACCGCGTACGAGGTGCAGATCGACCTC
>JBQCCU010000209.1:0-7060 GCA_051961935.1 Amnibacterium sp.
TTCCAGTTCGGTGAGGGCGCCGCCGTCAGCAACGTGCTGATCGTCGTGTCGTTCGTCTTCGCCGTCGTCGACATCTCGATCTCACGGAAGGCGGTCGACGAATGACCACCGCCATCGAGGCCGCGCCCGCCCGGGTGGCCCTGCCGCGCCGGCCCAGGAGCCGGGCCGGGGCGCTCGCGATGAGCGCGCTCGGCGTGCTCTTCCACGCGGAGATGAACTTCCCGGTCTACTGGATGGTCAACAGCAGCCTGCAGGCGAACGCCGGTGCGGCGACGACCACCTGGTTCCCCCTCCAGCCCACCTTCGAGGGCTACGTCGCCGCCATCCAGCAGCAGGGGCAGAACTTCCTCTCGAGCATGGTGATCTCGCTCGGCACGGTGGTCGTCACCCTGCTGTTCGCGACGCCGGCCGCGTACGGCCTCGCCCGGTTCCGGATGCGCGGCACGAGGGCCTTCCTGCTCGTGCTGCTCGTCACGCAGATGATCCCCGCGATCGTGATCGCGAACGCGCTCTACACGCTGTTCAACGACGTCAACCTGCTGAACACCTACTGGGGCCTGATACTGGCCGACAGCGCGGCGCAGATCCCGTTCTCGATCCTGCTGATGCGCGCGTTCATGGAGTCGATCCCACCGAGCCTCGTCGAGGCGGCGCTCGTGGACGGGGCGAACAACCTCCGCGCCTTCCTCTCGATCGTGGTGCCGATCAGCCGCAACGCCATCGTCACGGCGGCGCTCTTCACCTTCCTCGGCGCGTGGGGCGACTTCCTGATCGCGCTCACCCTCACCTCGACGACCGCCGTGCGGCCGATCACGCTGGGCATCTACAACTACATCGGCTCCAACGTCACCGACTGGGGTCCGGTCATGGCGACGGCCGTGCTCGCGTCGCTGCCCGCCGCGGTGCTGCTCATCGTCGCCCAGCGGTTCATCGCCGCGGGCGCCCTCGGCGGCGCCGTCAAGTGACCCGGCCCCTCGACCACCACCCCTCCGTCCCCCGAAAGGACACCTCCTTCATGGCTGCGCAGAACCGACCGCTCAACGTGCTCGTCTGGGGCGAGAACCGTCACGAGCAGATCGAGGAGCACGTCCGCGCGATCTACCCCGACGGCATGCACGAGACCATCCGCGCCGGGATCGAGGAGCACCTCGGCGAGGCCGCGCACGTGCGGACCGCCACCCTCGACGAGCCCGAGCACGGCCTCACGGAGGAGGCGCTCGCGGGCACCGACGTGCTCACCTGGTGGGGCCACGCCGCCCATGGCGAGGTCGCCGACGAGGTGGTCGAGCGGGTGCACCGTCGCGTGCTCGAGGGGATGGGGCTCATCGTGCTGCACTCGGGGCACTGGTCGAAGATCTTCGGGAAGCTCATGGGGACCACCTGCACGCTGCGCTGGCGCAGCGAGCACGACCGTGAGCTCGTCTGGACGGTCGATCCCACCCACCCGATCGCCCGCGGGGTCCCGCACCCGATCGAGATCCCCGAGCAGGAGATGTACGGCGAGTGGTTCGACATCCCGGCCCCAGACGAGCTGGTGTTCATCAGCTCCTTCACGGGCGGTGAGGTGTTCCGCAGCGGCTGCACCTTCCGGCGCGGCCACGGCAAGATCTTCTACTTCAGCCCGGGCGATCAGGACTTCCCCGTGTACCACCACCCCGACATCCGCCGGGTGATCGCGAACGCGGTCGAGTGGGCCGCGCCGGCCCTGCCCGAGCCCGCCCTGCCGACGCTGCTCCGGTACGAGACCGGTGACTTCTTCCACGGTCACGGCTACCAGGGCGCGCTCGACGCGGAGCACCGCGGCGGCCAGGCATGAGCGGGCCGCTCCGGCTCGTGCAGGTCGGCGCCGGCGCCATGGGGCGCGCCTGGCTCGACGCCATCACCCGGTCCGCGGACGCGGAGCTCGTCGGGCTCGTCGACCTCGACGCCGCGGTCGCACGCGCCGCCCTCGAGCAGCGGGGACTCGACGTGCCCGTCGCCGCCGACGCCGTCGAGCTCGCGCGGCACACCGGCGCGGAGGCGATCGTGGACGTCACCGTCCCCGGGGCGCACCTGGCGGTGAACCTCGCGGCGCTGCAGGCGGGCCTCGCGGTGCTCTGCGAGAAGCCGGTCACGCCGACCGTCCGCGACGCCCTGCTGCTCGCCGCGGCCGCCGAGACCACCGGACGCCTCCTCATGGTGAGCCAGTCGCGCCGGTACTACGCGGCGCTCGCGGCGCTGCGCGAGCGCGCGGCCGCGGTCGGGCCGGTCGGGCTGGTCCGCACCGAGTTCATGAGGGCCCCGCACTTCGGGGGCTTCCGTGAGGAGATGGACCACCCGCTGCTCGTCGACATGGCCATCCACGCGTTCGACGTCGCCCGGTACCTGCTCCCCGGCGCTCCCGAGAGCGTCCGCTGCGAATCGTTCAATCCCGCGTGGAGCTGGTTCCGCGGGGATGCGGCGGCGACCGCGACGTTCGAGTTCGACGACGGCGTCCGCTTCCACTACCTCGGCAGCTGGGTCGCGCACGGCCTCGAGACGTCCTGGAACGGCAGCTGGCGCATCGGCGGCCGGGACGGCACCGCCTCCTGGGACGGCGAGGACGAGGTCGTGGTCCAGACCGGATCGGCGGAGCCCGACCGCGTCGTGGTGGCGCCGAGCGGCGCCGAGTCGATCGACGGCTCCCTCGCCGACTTCCTCGCGGCCGTCCGCGCCGGCCGGCCGCCGACGTCGGGGGAGATCCACGACAACATCCTCACGCTCGCGATGGTGGAGGCGGCCGTGCGGTCTGCGCGCACCGGGGAGCGGGTCGGGATCGCCGCCCTGCTCGACGAGGCGTGGCGCGAGGCCTTGTCCGGGGACCTGGACCCCGACCAGCGGGCCCGGCTCGAGGGCTGGGGGAGCGCCTCCGGGCATCTCGGCCTCGGGGGCAGGCCGGCGCAGCGGCTCGAGGGCGCCTCCGCCTGACGCGGCTGCGGCTACGGCAGCTCGTGCGCCGCCGCCGCGGCCTCGATCTCCGCCGCCTGCGCGTCGGCCAGCGCCCGTTCGCCGCGGACGTCGACCCGCCGGGTGAAGAGCCAGTAGCAGAGCGCCGCTACGGGCAGCCCGATGAACATCGAGATGTCCACCCCGCCCATCGCCTTCGAGGCCGCGCCCTCGTAGAAGCCGGCGACGTCGAAGAACGGCGTCATCGCGGCGAAGCCGAGCAGGTAGGCGGCGATGCCCTGCCATCCCCAGCGGCGGTAGATGCCGTCCGGCTTGAAGATCTCCGCGATGGCGTAGTGCCCGCGGCGGACGATGAAGTAGTCGGTCAGGTTGACCGCGGTCCACGGGATGAACAGGTAGAGGATCAGCAGCAGGAAGTCCTCGAAGCTGCCGAGGAAGTTCGCCGACGCGAAGAGCGCGAACAGCAGCGAGATGGCCGCGGTGATCACCAGGGTGGTGATGCGGATCGCGAGCGTGGGCCGGATCTTCACGAAGCTGTCGATCGACGAGATCAGCGTGAGCGAGCCGCCGTACATGTTCAGGGCCGTGACGGAGACGAGGCCGAGCGCGGCGATCACGAGGGTGATCGCGCCGAAGCCGGGGAACAGCAGGTCCGCGACCCGCTTCAGGTCGACCACCGTGTTCGATCCGATGTCCTTCGCGGACACCGCGATCCAGCTGCCGAGGAACATCATCCAGATGCCGCCGAGGGCGCTGCCCCAGAAGGTCCACGCGAAGGTGCTCCGGCCGCGGACCGTCGGTGGCAGGTAGCGCGAGTAGTCCGACACGTAGATGGCCCACGAGATCTGGTAGCCCGCCGCGACGCCGAGCTGCCCGAAGAACGGCACGGCGGAGAACCCGGTGAGGTCGAACTGGGCGGCAGGCACCCGCAGGTGCACCAGCGCCGAGAGGGTGAGCAGGGCGAGCATCAGGATGGTGAGCACCATCAGCAGGCGCTCCACCGAGTGGATGAGGTCGTAGCCGACGAGGGCGATGACCACGGCCACGACGGTCACCACCCAGATCCACAGCGGGTCGGACGCCTGGGCCGCGCTGATCGCCCCGCCGACCGCCTGCCCCGCGAGGATGGTGTTGAAGATGTTGAACCCGGCGTACTGGAGGTAGGCGAACAGCCACACGAGGAGCGCGCCGATGTAGCCGAACTGCGGCCGGGACTGGATCATCTGCGGCAGCCCGAGCTGCGGCCCCTGCGACGAGTGCGCCGCCATGAAGATCGTGCCGATCAGGATCCCGAGGACGATCGCGATCAGCGACCAGACGAGGTTGCCGCCGCCGGTGATGCTGATCAGCCCGGTCGCGAGGGTCGCGATCTGGGCGTTGCTCATGAACCAGAGCGGCCCGATGTGCGAGACCTTGCCGTGCCGCTCGTGGAGCGGCACGTAGTCGATGGAGCGGACCTCGATGCCTCGGGCCCGCGGGGAGGACGTGGTGCTCATCGGCGTTCCTCGCTCTCCTGCCGTGCCGGGTCCCCCGACCGCCCCCGGCGTCCTCCGAGGAATCTAGGACCTGCCTTCTCCTCACGCCAGACCGCGGGGCGCGGCGTCACGGGCGGCCGGTACCGTTGGGGCCGTGTCCTCTCCTGACTCGGCCGGGCAGGGGGAGGGCGACTCCGCCCCCGCTGCCCGCTCCTTCTCCGACCTCGGGCTCTCCGAGCCCGTCCTGAAAGCCCTGAGGGACGTCGGCTACGAGACCCCGTCCGCCATCCAGGCCGCGACGATCCCGGCGCTGCTCGCCGGCCACGACGTGATCGGCCGCGCCCAGACCGGCACCGGCAAGACCGCCGCGTTCGCGCTGCCGATCCTCTCCCGCCTCGACACCGCGCAGGCGGACCCGCAGGCGCTGGTGCTCGCCCCCACCCGCGAGCTCGCCCTGCAGGTCTGCGAGGCGTTCGAGAGCTACGCGGCCCACCTGAAGGGCGTCCACGTGCTGCCCGTCTACGGCGGCCAGGGATACGGCGTGCAGCTCTCGGCGCTGCGGCGCGGCGTCCACATCGTCGTCGGCACGCCCGGTCGCATCATCGACCACCTCGACAAGGGCACGCTCGACCTCACGGGGCTCAAGTACCTCGTGCTCGACGAGGCCGACGAGATGCTCCGGATGGGGTTCGCCGAGGACGTGGCGACGATCCTCGCCGAGACGCCCGACACCAAGCAGGTCGCGCTGTTCTCCGCCACGATGCCGCCGCAGATCCGCCGCATCTCCCAGCAGTACCTGCACGACCCCGACGAGATCACCGTCGAGACGACCACCACCACGTCGGCGACCATCACGCAGCGCTACCTGGTCGTGTCCTACCCGCAGAAGGTCGATGCGCTCACGCGCATCCTCGAGGTGGAGAACTTCGAGGCGATGATCGTCTTCGTCCGCACGAAGAACGAGACCGAGGCGCTCGCCGAGAAGCTGCGCGCCCGCGGCTACACGGCCGCCGCGATCAGCGGCGACGTCGCGCAGGTGCAGCGCGAGCGGACCGTGAACCAGCTGAAGGCCGGGAAGCTCGACATCCTGGTCGCGACCGACGTCGCCGCCCGCGGCCTCGACGTCGAGCGCATCAGCCACGTCGTGAACTACGACCTGCCGATCGACACCGAGTCCTACGTGCACCGCATCGGCCGCACCGGGCGGGCGGGCCGCACCGGCGACGCGATCAGCTTCGTCACGCCCCGGGAGCGGCGGATGCTGTCCGCGATCGAGCGCGCCACCCGCCAACCGCTGACGCAGATGCGGCTCCCGAGCGCCGAGGACGTGAACGCCACCCGGCTCACGCGCTGGGACGACCAGATCACGGCGGCGCTCGAGCAGCAGGACCGCGTCGCCCGGTTCCGCGACATCATCGGCCACTACGTCACCCACCACGACGTGCCCGAGGCCGACGTGGCGGCCGCGCTCGCGATCGTCGCCCAGGGGGAGACCCCGCTGCTCCTCGCGCCGGAGGAGGACCGCCCGCTGCGCCTCGAGCGCGAGGATCGCGGCCGGGACCGCCGCGAGGACGGCGAGCGCGGCGAGCGGCGCCGCTCCACCGGCCCCCGGACGACCTATCGCCTCGAGGTGGGACGCCGCCAGCGGGTGGAGCCGCGTCAGATCGTGGGGGCGCTCGCGAACGAGGGCGGCCTCAGCCGGGAGGACTTCGGCGGCATCGACATCCGCCCCGACTACTCGCTGATCGAGCTGCCCGCCGACCTGTCGCCGGACGTGCTGGACCGCCTCTCGGGCACCCGCATCAGCGGCAAGCTGATCCAGCTGCGCCCCGACCGGGGCCCGCTGCGGCGGAGCGGGTCGGAGCGGCCGGTGCGGAGGCCGCGGCAGCGCTGATCGGGGAGCGGCCGCCCGGGCTCACGCCCCGCGGTCGAACGCATGGATCGTGACGCCCTGCACGACGCGGTTCACGTCCCCGTCCGGGAACGGGTTGTCGGGGGTGGTCCCGACCTCGAGGGCGAACGAGAGCGCGAGGATCTGCGCCGGCACGATCGCGGCGGCCGCGGCGAACCCGTCGTCGACGCCGTCGAGCCCGGGCAGGGGGACCTCGTCGCCGGTGCCGGCCGGGGTCGCGGCGACGACCACGACCTGGTCCGCACCGAGGGACCGCTGCAGCTCGCGGACGATGTCGAGGTCGTAGCGCCGGGTGTAGTCGTCGGACGACACGAAGACGACGGCGAGCGTCTCGGGGTCGAGGACCGCCTTGGGCCCGTGCCGGAAGCCGAGCGCGGAGTCGTGGAAGCTGACGACGCGGCCGGCGGTCAGCTCCAGCAGCTTGAGGGCCGCCTCCTGCGCCAGCGCGGCGAAGGGACCGCTGCCGAGGTAGACCACCCGGTGGTAGGGCCGCGTCGCGATCGCGCGGAGATGCCCCCACTGCTCGTCGACGATCCGCTCCGCGCTGTCCGCGAGGCGCCCGATCACCGCGGTGTCGGTGCCGGAGAGGAGCGTGAGCGCGGCGAGCAGCATCGAGGTGAAGCTCGAGGTCATGGCGAAGGCGGCGTCGTTCGACCGCTCGGGCATGAGCACGACCGCGGACCGGGCGGAGCTCGCGTGCTCCCGGTACAGGGACCCGGAGCGGTCGCAGGTGATCACGAGGTGGTGC